>QNBL01000087.1 GCA_003641695.1 Spirochaetota bacterium | reverse complement strand
AGAAGCAGGCCGGGCTGTACATCAAGATAATTTTCAGGGCAATTAATAATACATTTACACTCAAAATAATCAACAACAGCGAGATCTCCCAGAAAGAACAGATCAGGGTTTATGACAGAATAGCACGGTCACGGGCTTTTGAAACGATGGAAGAAGCTCTAACAACGGTTCTTGACGACTCCGAAGGTGCGGGCCTTGGAATAGTAATCCTCGTTCTCATGCTGAAAAAGATCGGCCTTAACGAGGATGCATTTGACATAGACGTAGAAAACGGAGAGACCGTTGCAAGGATAGAGGTTCCCTTCTCCAAGGTTCACCTGGAAAATATCTCTGAGCTTTCAGCTGAAATAGTCAAGGAGATTGATGAACTGCCCCAGTTTCCGGACAACATTGTATATCTTCAAAAACTTATTCACGACCCGGACTCAGAGATAGCAGACATTGCCAGACAGATCAGTATGGATCCATCGTTAATCGCTGATCTTCTGAAGGTTGTCAACTCAGCCCAGTTTATGCTTCCAAAACGTGTGGATAACATAGTTGAGGCTGTCAAGCTTCTCGGACTCAGAGGGCTGACGAATCTCCTCTACTCTTACGGAACCCAGAAAATTCTGGATCAGAGCCAGCGGTGGCTGTGGGACCACTCCTACAAAGCCGCTTTTTATGCCTATAATCTTGCAAAGAATTTTAAACAGAAACACAAAGACCTTCTTGACGACGCGTACGTAGGAGGGATACTCCATGATATGGGCAAGATTATCTTCTCGGATGTGCACCCCGATCTTCTTGAAAAAATTCATAACTTCTGTAACCGAAGAGAGCTTCCAAAAGATATGTTTGAGGACTTTGCAGCAGGTCTTAATCATGCAGAGATAGGAAGCATGATTGCCGAAAAGTGGAATTTCCCCCTGTCCCTGATAGAATCAATAAAGTATCACCATGAACCGCTGATATGTAATCCTGAATACAAAGATGTAGTCTACACTGTATACCTTGCCAACGCCCTGGTAAATCTTGAGGAAGACGAACTTACCTACGAGCAGCTGGAATTTGAGGTTTTACGGGATTTTGGTATCACCAGTGAAGCACAGATAATGCAGATACTTCAGAGACTCTCAAATGCCTTTGATAGAGAAAAAGAAATTCAGGAAAGATAGAAATCGCTTGACTCTTTATCAGCTATATAGTATATTCTCTATATTCCAATAATAAACAAGGAGGCAATTAATGGCTGTTACAGTGTATTCAACACCTTCATGCAGTTACTGCCGGCTGGCTAAAGATTACCTTAGAAAACACAATATTCCGTTCAATGACTACAATGTTGCCAATGACCGTGCCAAGGCTGACGAGATGGTCCGTAAATCGGGGCAAATGGGTGTTCCCGTGCTTGATGTTAACGGCAGGATTCTGGTGGGATTCAATCCCGCTGAAATCGAAAGAGCACTTCACCGCTAAAAATTTTAAAGCCTTTAAGTATCAACCGCATCTGTTATACCGATGCGGTTTTTTATGCTGATTGTGTCGAATACCACCTCTGAAGAACTATTCCTGCCGCTACTGCAACATTGAGAGATCCTTTAAGTCCTCCGAGAGGAATTGAAACCCTGCCCAGGCTCCTCTGCGTCCTCTCGAGGAGATAAGGACTTACCCCCACCTCCTCTGATCCCACAACAAGAATACCCCCGGATGGGAAGGTAAATGAATCCAGAGGAGTCCCTCCAAGTTCAAGACAGAACAGCGGTAAATCCGGCAGCCTTGATGCAGGGACTATCCGGTACGGTACAATTGATACTGCACCCATGGCGCTCCTGAGAGCCCTCCGGTGGAACGGAGAGGCAGTATCCTCCGACAGAAGAATCTCTTTTACACCAAAGGATTCAGCTGTTCTGAATATGGCTCCCACGTTGAAAGGAGAACGCAGGTCATCGAGATAAAGGTAGAAATCCATTATATCCCGTTGCCCCGAAACAGACTCCCTGTCCCCCGGTACAATCAGATCCCACTCGGCCGGTTCGGAGTTCATATTTCTCAATAGGATATGACGCAGAGAATTGCAGAACCTGACAATCGCATCACATTCCAGCGGGGAAGGTTTATTGGACTCAAATTGATTTACAAGAGAAGCTATCCGGTTCTTCTCTCCGGGATCGAGACTTTCCAAATCCTTTGAAACGTGTGCAATCCCGATGAGAAATTCCGTATCAGAGTTAAACCGGTCAAGACAGTCAGTCTCAAATCCCTTTAACAGAGAAACTATCTTCCGCTGCCGTGTTCCGGTTTTTAGTGACTGAAGCTTCTTTATGGTTATCACAGAGCTTCTTTCAAGAAAGTATAGATCTCCTCCACCGAGATCTCAGCAGGAAGGAATCTTACCATAGGGTAATCGTAAACCCTTTCAGCTATATCCGGGATATTATCAGCGGTAATACCAAGTTCGCTTAGCCGCCCCGGAAGGTCATGAACACCAACCGAAACTCTTAGCGTCTCAATAACCCTGTCTGCAGCAGCAATTACAGATAAACCCTTTAAATTCTCCCCCAGAATAGGCCCCATACGGGAAACCTTCTCCGGAATCATCTTTAAACCGTACTCAAGAATATAGGGAATAAGCACCGTGGACACTGCTGATTTTGGAACCGAAAATTTCTGACTTATTTCAAAGGCGGCTGCAGTTCCCAGCCCGCTCATCCCCGAGGAAAGTCCCAATGCCGAGGCAAAGCCTGCTTTGGCACTATTCATAAGGTTCTCCGGGTTTCCCGGATCACTGGCCAGTTTCGGGAGATTAGAGACAATCAGGGAAACCGCTTTAAGGAAGAGGGTATCAGATATATAGTTGGTAATTCTGGAAAAGTATCCCTCTATACTCTCAAGAAAGGTATCCATGAGGATAGAAAGCCGGTATTTTTGAGATAATGAGGAGTATACCTCCGGGTCAATAAGAACATACTCCGGCTGAGAGTTCCTCACCCTGACAATATTTACCCTCCCCGTTCTGGCGTCAATCACACTGAATCGTTCAGAAAGCATAAACGGATTTCTAAAAGTTCCGGGGATCTCGACATACGGAAGCGTCATAAAGGCAGGGATCCCCCCTGACAGAATGTTGTAAAAATTACCCGTATATCCGGCACCAACAGAGACTCCTTTCGCAGCAGAGAGTGCACGGATTCCGCCAAATCCTATTACTGCCTGGGCTCTGGAGACTTTTGCAAGCTTTGCAGCTTCAATTATGGAATAGGTTGTAGTATCGCGGCCGATATCGGAAAAAATGACCAGATCTATGCCGGCACTGACAGCTTCGTCCTTAACCTTAAGGAATCCTTCACTTTCCAGCAGCTTTTTTTCGGTTACAAGCATCATCCGGGACCCGTAGGTCTCTTTAACCTCTGAAAGGTGCTTGAGTGCTCCGTAGGAGAGATACACTTTAGAAGGAGAGCTAAAAACAATCTTTTCCATTTACCACCATCCCTATACCAAAAAAAGGGGATAGATCTTAAAAAAGACCACCCCCGTTTTATTTCTTGTTTATATATACTTATGAAAGGCCGAACATATCCATTATGGAATCTGCTACGGATTCTACAATCTTGTCGTCTATGTAGGCTGGATCTTTGAGTTTCTCTTTTACTTCTTCTATCCGGTCCATCCTGACATCGGGAGATGTCTTGACAACCTCCGATACCTGATACACTTCACCCATTGTCTTGGCATCTGAGGATATATTGATAGAATCAGCCCCGTTCTTCTTTACAGGTTTGTTTACCTTGTTTGAATTATTCTGTTTTGCTATCGGCTCTAATGGACCTAACCTTTCAACATTCATTCCTTAAAACCATCCTTGTAATTTTACTATCGTCACCTACACCTTCAATATTAACTCTTTTTCTTCCCGGATACAAGTAAAGAAAACTCTCCTTTTAAATTTTCCCGACTTTCCAGCGTTTCAAGTATATATTCGGCACTTCCGCTTAAATACTCTTCAAATTTTTTAGTCATTTCTCTTCCCAAAACGACTTCTCTCCCGGGATCCTCATCTGCTATATCACCTAAGAGCTTGATTATCCTGAAGGGAGACTCGTACAAGACGAAGTTTTCCTCTCTTTCAAGGAGTTCCTTTACCCTTTTACGTCTCTTTCCCCCTTTCGGGCTTAAAAACCCTTCAAACGTAAAGGTTTTTCCCGAAATTCCTCCGATACTGCACAGTGCGGCAAAAGCTGATACCCCGGGGACGGGAATAACATCAAACCCCTCCTGCCGGACTATTTTAACAAGTCTGCTGCCCGGATCGCTTATCCCGGGAGTTCCTGCATCACTGACGAAAGCAACATCCTTCCCTTCGCCGAGAAGAGTGCAGATTTTAACCGCCGCTTTCTCTTCATTCTGAGCTCTGCAGCTTATGAGCGGTTTTTTTATCTCCAAATGGTTCAGAAGCCGTAAAGTATGCCTGGTATCCTCACACGCAATTACATCTACATTTTTTAAGGTTTCAATCCCTCTTAATGTAATATCCCCCAGGTTTCCAATAGGTGTTGCCGTAATAAATAATATACCCACGGTTGTATTCTACCGATAAAGGAAAGTAATGTACAACGTTTTTACCTTTATTGTGCCCATAATTACCGGGATAATTGTTATTATACTTCTGCTTCTTCTCCTCCGAAAAGGTTCCGGGGAAACCTTCGATAAAACCAGAACACAGCAGGGGGTCTTTCATACTTCCTGCCCCCTGTGCGGCAGCGGACTGGAAAAAGGGCAGCGGGTTAAGTCGGTTCTCTTTAAAGGTACCCCCGACAGCATGATGGAGATATACGGCTGTCCCCATTGCTATCCGCCAAATAATAAGATAAAACGGATTTGCCCTGTCTGCAAAACAGAACTTGCCCCTGGGAATATTGTCATAGCCAGAGCTTTCTTAAAACCTGACAAAACCCACGTTCATGTTCTCGGCTGCAGCGAATGCTACAGGCGCAAATACTAACAAATATTCTATACTTTGCACGGGAAATGTATTAAACTTTACCCATGGTAACACGAGAAATGATTAAAAAAATCCCCAAAGTTGAGCTCCACGACCACCTGGACGGGGGATTAAGACCGGAAACAATAGTTGAACTTGCTCAGGAACAGGGAGTAGAACTCCCGGAAACCGATCCCAAAAAATTGGCCCGGTGGCTTCAAAGGGGAGCAAACCGGAAAAGTCTCTCCCTTTACCTCGAAAGCTTCGCTGTTACAGTTTCCGTAATGCAGACGAAACAAGCTCTCGAGCGGATTGCCTATGAGCATATACTGGACCTTAAAAAGGAGAATGTTGTATACGCGGAAATACGATTTGCTCCGATTCTTCATCAGAAAAGCGGTTTGAACCTCGAAGCCATAGTTGAGTCAGTTCTCTCAGGATTGTCCAGAGGCAGGAAAGAAACAGGTCTGGAATACGGGTTGATACTCTGTGCCATGCGGGATCAGGATTACAGCATCTCCCTGGAAGTTGCAGAACTTGCAGTTGCTTTCCGGGACAGAGGTGTTGTCGCATTCGATATAGCCGGAGACGAGAACGGACATCCCCCGAAAAAGCATCTCGAAGCCTTTCAATACATCCGCAACAGAAACTTCAACATAACAATCCATGCTGGAGAAGCCTTCGGAATAGAATCCATCTGGCAGGCCCTTCAGATATGCGGCGCCCACCGGATCGGCCACGCTACAAGGCTTCTGGAAGACATGACCATTTCCGGAACCTTTATTGAAAAAATGGGTTCCCTTTCCCATTTCATAAGGGACAAAAGGATCCCCATGGAGGTCTGTCTTTCTTCAAACATTCATACCGGAGCAGCTGAAAACTTCGACAGCCACCCCTTTCCGCTGTACTTCAAGAACGGATTCAGAGTATGCCTCTGCACAGACAACAGACTTATGAGTAATACTACCTTGAGCAAAGAGATGGAAATTGCAGTGGAGCATTACAATTTAAGCCTGCGGGATCTGGAAAAGCTTACCCTGAACGCAATGAAATCAGCATTTCTTCATTATGACGGGAGAATAAGGATTATCTACGATGTTATTAAACCTGAGTTTGCCCGTCTGCGCAGGGAGACAAACCCCTTCGATTAATAAATTGTATAGGGGATAACCTTTTCAACGTTAAGCTTAACTCTGGTTTTTGCCTTGTATCCTCCGGCGTCAATAACTATGTAGGGGCTCTGATCGAGAAGAACCTTGGCTGTAATCTCTCTGGGTTTGTTCCGGATTCTTAATCTCAGATAATTTCTCAGTGCCATCTTGACCCCGTTCTTCACAGATTCAATCCGTGCATCTTCCCCTTCGAAAAATGATGCTGTACCCAGACCTTCAGCCTCGGGATATATGTTGCTGTTCCAGAGAGAAAGTCTTCTTAACTGGTAATCCGCCAAATCATACCGCACCTCGACAAAAAACCGGTCCTGCTCAAATCTGGATCCGGTTATTCTTAACGCGGGATCTCCAAAGGGTATGGTATACACAGGATCAATGGTAAAGACCTCCTCAATCTTCCGCTCCCTGTCCAAGGGAACATACCGTACATCAAATCCGTAAATCATTCCGGAGATAATCCATACTGCATCGATGAGAACCTTTTTTGAAAATCCCTCCAGATCCCGGGGAACAGGGTCCTCTCCAACATCAGGAACAGTCCTGGAAATCTCCGTCCAGAGAGTCAGAACAATGACATCGGAGCCAGGGGTTAAAGCGGCGAGATTCAGAGGAAGAAGAATGAGAAGGAGAAAAACAAAGAGCGGAGTTCCAAACCTCCCCATTCAGCTTAATTTCCCCATGGGCCGGATCGGCCGCTTTTAAAGGAGTCCAGGGGGTTTATACCCAGGCGGACTACAAAATAAAGATAGGCAAATCCAAAACCGGCAAGATGCGTAAGATGAGCGACCCCCATCCGGGAACTGGTAAGCTGACTGAAGAGTTCAAGAGCAGCGTAACCGATAACCAGAATGGGAGCTTTTACGGGAATAATTCCCATTATGTAAATTTTTGCATAGGGAAAGTAGACTGCAAAAGCAAAGAGAACAGCAAAAACAGCTCCGGAAGCACCGAGCAAAATAACAGCATATGAGCCTGTTAGGATATACACAAAAAAAGAGAATAAGCCGGCAAGAAAACCGCTTACCAGATAAAACAGCAGAAACTCGTAACTTCCCATTCTTCGTTCCACCTGTACTCCAAAAAAGAAGAGTCCCAGCATGTTAAAAAGAATATGGGAGAAGTTGGCATGAGTAAACATGTAGGTTACAAACTGCCATATAAAAAACTTCTGTGTCACAAGTCCCGGAATCATGGCTGTGTAGAAAACAGACCGGGGATACACAATGTTTAACATGTAGAAGAGGATGTTTATCCCTATAAGATAAAAAGTTATGGATGAATAGGTATAGGGAAACTGTTTCTTTAAAATATTGTTGCTCATACGTATAAAAGTAGCTTTATTTTTGGCCGGGGTCAATACGATTGTGCAAACTTTTAATCATCCACCATACCGGAAGCCCGCATTGGCATTAACCGATAGTTTTTTTACAGCCCTGGATGCTTCCTGCAGGAGGACCTCTGCCGCTACACCTATGCCGATAAGTATGGAAGCAGTAATGAGGGGGGGGCCTTGAACTCTATGACCTTCAGCCGGAAATTGGTCACTCCAGACCGCTGATTCTCATATTCCGGGTTTCAGGGTTCTGGTCCATATAAGGAAATCTTCACTGGTTTTCTTTAATTCCGCTGTGTCTGCTGTATACTCCGGTTTAATCAGCTCAACGGCAATGTCTTCATTCTGAGGGATCGGAAACTGATCCCGTACTTCAATCTTCTCAATGGAAGCCTTGTTATTGGTAACCTCAATCTGATATTCATAGGTAATTTTTGTCTTCTTGCTGAAGAACCCTGAAGTTTCCTCAAATCTGTTCAACCGCTTTCTTTCTACAGAAAGATCCTCATCAATTCCAGGACTGATTGAAAATTTTTCTCCCCTTTGCTGACCGTTATATCCGCTGTTCGGGTTACCTGAGCCCGATCGGTGCATACTGTTACTGAGAGATTCTCTTCATCAACATTGAAGGACTGCAGTACCCAGGGATAAACATATGTAACGCTGTTTACTTTCCGAATAACGAGGAACATCAGATCGACAAACTTCTGGTAGAAACCTTACGAAAGGCCTCCGAAGAAGAGAGGTGCAGAAAATGCAATTCAGCATAAACACCTTACAGCAGCGCTGCTACTTCCTCTTTAACGGGGATTGCATCCATTGCTCCGGGCTTTGAAACAGTGAGCGAGGAAGCTACGCAGGAAGCGGTTAGTATTTCCTGTATTGAATTCCCCTGAAGAAGCCCTGCAATATAGTAACCGATAAAGGTATCTCCCGCTGCAGTGGTATCCACTACGGGAACATCGATGATTTCTGCCTTTGCCCGGAAGCTGTCTTTCCCGTAAAGTACCCCCTCTTTTCCCAGGGTAAGAATAATCTCCTTTCCTTTGTAGACACTGGTCAGAACTTCCATAATCTTTACCGGATCCTGTTCTCCTCCTGAAAGACCGCTCCCCTCCGTTTCGTTAACAATAAAAATATCAACAGTATCAAGGGGGTATGTGCGTACCTCCGGCTCAAACGGAGCGGGATTAAAGATAATTTTCATCCCTTTTTCTGAAGCATTTTTCATTATAAAAGGTATGTTACTTATTTCATTTTGAAGAAGCAGTATATCTCCTTTTTCGAAATTGCTTAAAATATCCTTGATTTCCTGTTTCGAGACCTCTTTGTTGCCTCCGCCAAAAAGAACAATCGCGTTTTCTCCATTGTCGGATACCTGGATCAGTGCATTACCCGTTTTCCCTTTACCGATTATGATATGGTCGGTGTTTACCCCGAAATTTTGAAGTTTCTCTAAAAGCCATACTCCGTCTGTCCCTATTTTACCGGCATGAAAGACACTGACTCCTGCCTTTGCAAGCGCCGCGGACTGATTGGCGCCCTTTCCTCCTGCATGGGTTGATAATCCAGTGCTTGAGATGGTTTCTCCGGGACGGACTGTATGGGGAACACGGTAGACACTATCTATATTAAGCGATCCAAAATTAAGTACCTTCATGAATT
>QNBL01000344.1 GCA_003641695.1 Spirochaetota bacterium | reverse complement strand
GTTCTTGCTCCACTTGTTGCTTTATTTCTATTGGCAGGAATAGTCTATATTTTACTCCCCTCTGGTGCAGCAGGAATGTTCTCCGCCCTTTTAAATATATTGGAAAAGATACTTTCCGGCAGTGCCGGAATTTTCTCAAGATTTCCATCCCTCCCGCTGCCTGCAGAGAAAGCTCCCCTCATAGCTGCTCTGGAAGCACTATTATTGACTTTGATAATACTAGCGGGTATTCTTGGCAACGAGGGGAACAATGGAACTTTTGAAAAGTTACGACTCGGTAAATGAGTTAAGAAGATTTCTCGAAGAGAACGGATTTGCCATGCGCAGGAGGTTCGGTCAGAACTTTCTTGTTTCCCCCGGGGGACGGGAAAAAATCCTGAATATCCTGGATGTCAGAAAAAATTCCACTGTGTGGGAGGTTGGTCCCGGACTTGGTGCCCTTACCCATAAGCTGGTGAAAATTGCCGGAAGCCTGACGGTTTTTGAGATAGACAGGGGGTTTATCCGCTATCTTGATGAAGCCTTCGGAAACTATCCGCATTTCAGGATAGTCGAAGGGGATGCGGTAAAAAGCTGGAAAGAAGAGGGGCTGGACAAAAAAGTTCCCGACAGAATCGTTGGAAACCTTCCGTATAATGCAGCTTCTGCAATCATGGCTTCCTATATTGAACATAATTTTATCCCTGAAAAAATGGTCTTTACTGTTCAGAAAGAGATGGGTGAACGGGTAAGTGCTGTCCCCGGCTCAAAGAGTTACTCCTCTTTTTCCATGCTCTGTCAGTTCCGGTGCAGTGTAAAAGACTGCGGTGATCTGAAGCCGGGTGCTTTTTATCCGCAGCCCGAAGTTACCTCAAGAATAATCGAGCTTGTCCCTCATGGAAGGTATCCTGAAGCGGATCAAAAACTCTTCTTTACCTTTATTACCGATCTTTTTACCTCCCGCAGGAAAAAAATACGGAACAACCTTCTTAAAGGAAGATTAAGCGTCAGCTACAGCAGAGAAACTATCTTGGCGGCTGCCGGGCATGCAGGGATAGATGTGGATGACAGGGGAGAGAATATTGATGTGGACAGAGCAGTAAAAGCTGTTTTATTTTTACAGAAAGTGTAGAATGCTTCCTGTTGATTATAAAATAAACCTTTATTATACTGTATTCATCTATGAAACAAGGAGTTGTTATGATGAAAAGGATATATCTCGCTGCACTTGCAGCTGCAGTTCTCATTGCAGGATGTGCTACATCCCCTGAGGTCAAGGAGTCCGGGGAAGTGAAAAAAGCTGAACCTGTAGCGGAGCTCAAGAAAGAACCGGTCAAGGTTGTAACCACCGTTTATTACCCTGTCAGGGAAACCTCTCTCTATGCTGACGGCAGTGTTGATGAGGTAACGGTGTACACTTACGATGAAAAAGGGGAA
This sequence comes from Spirochaetota bacterium, assembly GCA_003641695.1. GTDB lineage: Bacteria > Spirochaetota > Spirochaetia > B11-G9 > B11-G9 > B11-G9. Next base: position 1,226 of record QNBL01000344.1, on the reverse strand, counting down.
AAACTCCTGAAAAAGGAACTCTTTGACAGTGATACTGTTCTTCAGGAAAGAGAAGAGTATGAATACACTGGAGATTTACCTGTCGTAAAGAAGTCCTTTGATAAAAACGGTGATCTCCAAAACTATCACGCATACGAATACGACGGAGCAGGCAACGTGGTTTCCGACATTATATACAACCCGAAGGATGAAATCCAGTCTAAATCAGAATACTCATGGGATGGAAACAAAAAGATCAAGTGGAGTGTTTTTGATGCATCAGGTGCATTGTTCGGGACAACCGAGTATATATATGAAGGTGATCTGAATACAAAGATAATAAATAGAAATTCCGCAGGAGAAAAAGAGGAGTCCTTTGTTATTGAATACAACAGCAGCGGACTGCCGGTCAAAAAGACCGAATTTTCCGCTGACGGCAAGATTCTGGGATCCAGGAGTTTTGAATATAAGGACGGAATACTTGTGCTTGAGAAGGTTTTAAGGAGTAACGGATCGGTAAAAAGAAAGATTGTTTATTCCAATGATGAAGCCGGGAATCCTGTGGAAATAATATATACCGATTCGGCTGATAATGTGCAGGAAAGAATAAAAAAAGAGTACAAGAGTAGAGAAGTTGTCAGCTACGTCACAGAGTAGTAGTAGGAGTTAACATGAAGAACAGGAAAGTAACAGCACTTATTTTAGCAGTGACAGCTTTGTTCCTGACGACATCTGTGTATGCCAATGAGGTATCCGCGGTGTGGGAAAGGCTGTACAAAAGGGCAAGCTCCTTGAATCAGAAGTACAACATCATGGTTAACATAGTCGAGCAGCACGACCGGGATATGATTCCGGTTCTCGAAAAGGCTCTTGATGATCAGGTGTCTGCCATGGAAAACCAAAGAACCATAACAGATCAATTGAAAAGCGACAGTTTTACAAAGCTTATTGTAAAGGAACTTGGAAGACTCAAAGACCGTGAAGCTGCTCCCCTTCTCTGGGATGTTGCGGAAAACAGTGATGATCCCTTTGTAAAGGGGGAGGCCATCATTGCACTGGGCAGGGTTGGTGCAAAGGATTACACCAATAAGCTGAATCTGATGCTTAGAAACATTAATATGAATTACGGAAATATTCAGGATCAGCGTAAAAATGAGATAGTTGCCTATGCCCTCGTTTTGGCTCTTGAAAAGCTGAAATCACCGGATAGCTACTCTCCTCTGTTTTTTGCTGCCAACGGCTGGTAT
>QNBL01000086.1 GCA_003641695.1 Spirochaetota bacterium | reverse complement strand
TAGCTGTGCAGAGTGCTGTTACTGCTGAACAGTGGGATCTCCCCGAAAGAATAAAGGTTAGAATGACCATTCACACCGGAGGCTGTAACCGGAGAGTTTACACAGATAAAAACTCTTGACGGTATAGAGCACCTTTTGGAGAAGAGCCTTCTTGTAAAGCGGTATACGCCGGATAATGAACTCAGATTCCATATGCTGGAGACTATTAACGAGTATGCTGCAGAAGTTTTGGAGCCCATGGATTTTGCTGACAGAGTAAAGGAACGGTATGCCGGGTATTATTACAGAATGGTACGGGAGGGGGCGGAGGGAGTACTGTCTCCGGACCAAAAAAAGTGGCTGGAAAGACTTGGTACAGACTATGAGAATATCTCATGCCTTCTTGCATGGTACGTTGAAACAGGCCGATATTTCTGAAACAAGAACAATTTTAAACAATCTGGGGTACCTGAATTACCGGATGGATAATTATGTTTCTTCGTCGAAGTTCTACCGGGAGCTGCTGCGTCTTTCTGCTGATGAAGATTTTTGGCGTGGTACTGCATATTACGGCCTTGCCTTAACGGATGTCGGGCTTGAGAAGCCGGACAAGGCTCTTCGCAATGCGGACAAGGCTGTGTCGATTTTGGATAAGCCTGATTTTCGTCTGGATTTCGGGATAGCGCTGCGGGTACTCGGAGATGTCAGACGGTATCGAAAGGAGCAAGTCATTGCCGGTATAACATTGCAGGCTGATTACGGGAAACAGGAAGGAGGTTCAATCTATGCAAAAAAAATCCCGTTAAAGGATTGGGTGAATGCGCGTTAAGGATTGGTGAGAGAGAAGGAGATACTCTCAAGGTCCTGAGACGTAATCCCCCTGAAGAAGGTGCGCTTTATCCACTAATGAATCTGGATATTTACAGTAGTATCGGCGGCTCCCGTATTCCGATTTAAAAGTATGGAGCTCGTGTTACTGTTACGATTCCATACACTTTTTTGGAGGGTATAAATAAATCGAGGCCCGGGAGAGAACAATTTTTTTTTATCTATGATGATGAAAGCAAAACCTGGATCTCCATTGAAGATCCGGATTCGGGCATTAGAGAGGTAAAACGGGGAAAGAACGCTATTACTTTTACTATTGAGAGGTGGCCTGTAGATGATAGAATGATTTCCTGCGGGCCCTAAAAGGCTTTGTAACAATAATCAATACAGGGTATAGTTATTACCATGAACTACACTCTCAAGGATTTGGGGAAACAGCTTAAGAATAATCATCTTGCAATGAGAAGGCACTTTACTCCAAGAGAAACGGACTGCTATAGAGTCTATGACCGGAATATCGGGGACCTTCCCTTGACTGTGGACATATACGGTCCCTTCGTTCATGTGGTGGATTACCGGAAGGAAGCCGGTGGAGAAAGTATCGGGAAGGAAGGGATCATTGACACCGTATGCAGCATGCTGTATGTAAAGAGAGACAGAGTCATTTACAAGTTCCGGCGGACCCGTGGAGAGGGTGATCAGCATAAAAAGATTTCCGAAACCGGAGAGATGATTACTGTCAGGGAAAACGCACTGGAGTTTACTGTGAACCTGGTTGACTACATTGATACCGGTCTTTTCCTTGATCACCGCAGAACCAGAGAGATGATCTTTGAGTCTGCTGCGGGGAAGAAGGTTCTTAATCTCTTTGCCTATACAGGATCTTTTTCAGTGTATGCAGCGGCAGGCGGCGCTGCAGAGGTGGATACCGTTGACCTTTCGTCGAATTATCTTAAGTGGGCACAGCAGAATATGGAGCTCAATGGATTTGCGGGAGGGAAATCCCGTTTTATACGATCCGATGCAGCAGCTTTTTTAAAAGAAGCAGGGGAGAGGAAGAAACGGTACGGTATCATAGTCCTTGATCCGCCAACCTTTTCCAACAGCAGAAGGATGGATGGTACCTTTGATATTCAGAGGGATTATGCAGGTATGATAAACCGGTGTACTTCTCTTCTGGAGAGGGACGGAGCAATCTTTTTTTCTACAAACTATAAAAAATTTCACTTTGATCCCGGAAGGCTGCGGGGTGTCAGATCACGGGATATTACTCCGTTGACAATTGATATTGATTTTTCAAGGAAAAGAAAACCCCATAGATGCTGGGTACTGGAGAAGAGGTCTTGAAAGTAGATAAAGTTTCATTTGGTGAATTGGTTATCGGGACCGGAATCTACGGAAGCCTGCCGGTTACCGATGAAGTGGTCAAGACGGCGAAGGAGCTATCCGTTAACCTTGTTGTTAAGAAACTGAAAGATGCAGTTCTGTACCTTGAAGAGCCGGATACAAATTTCGTGCTTCATCTTACCTGCCGAGCATTAATTTGACCGCTCTTTCTCTATAACCCAAAAATATCCAATATAGTAACTACTGCCAATAATGGATGGCTTCGGGACATATTAATACTATAGTTGTATGGACAATAGTTTTTTTCAGCATACAATTCAATTAAGAAAAAGGAAAAAGTAGATACCTAAAAGTTGATTTAAAAAAGTTTGAACAGCAGCCGCCCCCGATTGAAGCAGCCGATGTTTTATGCAAAAAGTTAATTAAAAAAGTCCAGTTCAAAAAGTTTAAGAATCCTGTCCTTTTTTTTGGAGTTTGGCCCAGGTATCCCGCATAGCGACGGATCTGTTAAAGACTGGTACTTCTTTGGTAGAGTCTCTGCTGTCGACACAGAAGTATCCTTTCCGAAGGAATTGAAAGAACTCTCCCGGTGCTGTTTCTTTGAGGGAGGGTTCCATCATGCACCCCTTGAGTACCGTAAGGGAATCCTCTGCGATATCGTCAAGAAAGTTACCTGTCTTTTCTCCGGGTAACTCAGTACTGAACAGATGACCGTACAGCCGTACTTCAGCTTCAAAAGCATGGGGCACCGAAACCCAGTGACTTGTTCCTCTGACCTTCCTTCCGTCTTCAGTCCATCCTCCCTTTGATTCCGGATCGTATGAACAGTGAACCTCAACTATACTGCCCGCCTCGTCTTTAACTACTCCTGTGCAGGTAATATAATAGGCATGTTTAAGCCTGATCTCTCTACCCGGGGACAGTCTGAAGTATTTTTTGGGGGGATTCTCCATAAAATCATCACGTTCGATGTAGAGCTCTCTGCTGAAAGGAATTTTCCGTTTTCCCATGGTTGCATCTTCCGGATTGTTTTCAGCTTCAAGGTATTCCACCTTTCCATCGGGGTAGTTGTCAATGACAACTTTCAAGGGATCCAGAACAGCCATTACCCTTTTGGCTCTTTTGTTTAGATCTTCCCTGAGGCAGTGTTCCAGAAGAGCAATATCCACGGTGCTGTTGGCTTTTGCAACCCCTATTCTTCCTGCAAAATCCCGGATAGATTCCGGGGTGTATCCTCTACGGCGGAATCCGGAAATTGTCGGCATCCGGGGGTCATCCCATCCTGAAACTATTCCGCTTTCCACAAGTTTCAGCAGCTTACGTTTGCTCATGACTGTGTAGGTAAGGTTCAGGCGGGCAAACTCTATCTGCTGCGGCCTGTTCCCCGGTCCCGTATTTTCCACCATCCAGTTGTACAGAGGCCGGTGATCTTCAAATTCCAGCGTACATACCGAGTGGGTTATCCCTTCTATGGCATCTGAAAGGGGGTGGGTAAAATCGTACATGGGATAGATACACCAGGTATCACCTGTACGGTGATGTCTTATTCTGCGGATACGGTAAAGGGCAGGGTCCCTCATGTTAAGGTTAGGGGAACTCATATCTATCTTTGCCCGGAGAAGATACTTTCCATCTTCAAACTCTCCTGATTTCATTCTGCGGAAAAGATCGAGATTTTCCTCAATGCTCCTGGTCCTGTCGGGACTTTCTTTCCCCGGTTCAGTCAGGGTTCCCCGGTATTCTCTGATTTCTTCGGGAGAAAGCCCGTCCACGTACGCCTTCCCTTCCATTATCAGTTTTTCAGCAAACGCATACAGTTTTTCAAAATAGTCAGAAGCAAAAAATTCATTATCCCCCCAGTCGAAACCCAGCCATTTTATATCTTCCCGGATAGAGTCTATATACTCAACATCTTCCTTCTCCGGGTTTGTATCATCGAACCGTAGATGGCATCGGCCCTGGTACTTTTCTGCAAGGCCGAAGTTAAGACATATCGATTTAGCATGGCCGATGTGGAGGTATCCGTTCGGTTCGGGGGGAAAACGGGTAACTACCACTCCATTGTTTTTTTCGTTTTTAATGTCTTCTTCAATAATCTTTTCTATAAAGTTAAGGGAAACTGTTTCTTCGCTCATACTCGTTTTATCCATAATTCAATTGTGTATTTTCGGCTATTTTAGTATATATCAGCCTATGGTTCAATTATCATTGGGAAAACTTCCTCGTGAGATTTTACTAATTTTACCGTAAATGGACCTTCATCGGCAAAAAAGCTGAGTTCTTCGAGGTTGTCTATCCCCATTTCAATGGTATCAAGAAGCTGCTTGATATTAAAGTTGAACTTCATGAAAAGTGAATCAATCTCTCCGTTTCGGATAAGATGAGAAGTTCCGCTCATCCAGTGAATAATATCTGCAGCTGCCTTACTTTCCCGTTCTCTGCCGTATTCGGCGAATAATTCTCCGATAAACTTTATTTGAAGTTCTGCAGTCTCCAGAAGCCCGGAAGGAGTGTTACTGTGTAAAAAGCCGGCAAAGGCTTCAAGAAAAACGGAGGGTTTTATTTCCAGTGGTTCCAGCACCATGTAAAACCAGGGAACTGCTTCACCTCTGTTGTAAAAGATGTCACAGGCTTCAGCAAGTTTCCGGGCCTTCTCCATAGCTTCAGCAGGAAAATCAGGGGTGCTGTGAACGGTGTAGGGCTCTTCCTTTCTCCAGTTCAGTTTGAAATTTTCAGCTTGATCATACAGATCAGTCCCTTTTAAAACTGCCAGGGGGAATATATCCAGGTGATTGGGGCGGAGGGACAAGGCGTAGTCAAGACTTCTGCAGAATCCTTCATAGGTGTCTGTCGGGAGACCGTAGATAAGATCGAATCCGTAAACGGCACCTTCTTCGTGGAGCATCAGGATTTTGTCATGAAAATCATCCCTGTCAAAACTTCTGCTTACATTTTTAAGTACCCTGTTGTCTGCACTCTGAAGTCCTATCTGAATACTGCAGGAAATATGTGAAAAAAGTTCTGCCGTTTCCCGATCAAGAAATTCACTGCGGATCTCAAAGGTAAAGTGAATCCCCGGAGCTGTTTGCTTTATAAGCCTTAAAACAGTCTTGGCCCTTTCCCTGTCAAGATTAAAGGTGGGGTCAAGAACAAATACCTGCGGAACACCTACTTCAGTAAAAAGTTTCAGCTCCCTTTCGATCCTTTCAAGGGGGAAGCTCCTGACCTTTTTTATTCCTCTGGATTCAAAGCAGAATGAGCAGTTAAAGATACATCCTCTCGAAAGTTCCCATAGAATTCCGTCATAAGCGGAAGGATTGATGGTCTTTGCAAGAAAGGGGGAGATACTGGCTGATACATTCAGGGGGCTTGTTTGGGTAAATAGATCCGGTGGATCTTCCCCTTTCTTTAACATTTCTAGATAGGCAGAGAGATTTACTTCTCCCTCGCCGGTAAAAAGCGCATCAAAGAAACCTGTTTTCTGGAAAATTCTATAGTCTGCGGTAACCTCCGGCCCTCCAGCTATAATCCGGAGGTCCGGCTGCAGGGACAGAAGTTCTTCAGCAAGGGCAAGAACCTTCTTTACATTCCAGAGATAAACGGAAAATCCAACTACATCCGGATCAGATTCAAGTATCTTTCCGGTAGAAGTTTTTACCGACTGGCCCAGGTAGAGATCCAAAATCTCACCTTGAGCAAAAGAGGGGATGTTTGAGGCAAGCACCGCTGCTGCAAGAGGAAAAGCCTGGGGACTATTATCCAGATGCACCGTGGCCAGTAAGACTTTCACAAACTGTGTCAGCTTTCGCTGATTATACCGTATGCTTTTGTTTTCTCGTCGGGAGTCAGATCAACCGGAACCGACTCCTTTCCAAGAGCAGTCACTATCATGTACCGGGCACAGTTAAGATTGTTTTTCCGGCAGTATTTATCCTTCATTGCTTCAATTTTATCCGGTTCCCCGGCTATTTTATCATTGAAAAATGGACATTTATGTATTAATTCACACTCACTCATTGTTTGAATATAGTATGAAATATGATTCAAAATCAACAGTGTTCGTGTGTTTTAAGATTATTTCTGAAATGTTCAGTCTGCTCAGGGTACTGTTTCAGGATTTCCCTGCCTTTTTCGGAGAGAGTGTAACGTCCCCTCCCTGTCCTTTCAAACCAGCCGTAGTAGTTGTTGTACAGGATCGACTGAACATCGAAAGATGCTCCCTGTTCTTTAAGGTGTGAAGGGCTTGATGTTCCGTTCTTTTCCAGAATAACGGCAGCCTGAATTGCTTTCAACCTGTAGGCGGTTATTGTTTCTATGGAGGAAACCGAGCCGCCTGTGTTAAAGTCTCTGTATCTTCCGCCAATCTCCTTGAGAAGGGCCTTTCTCTTTTTTGTGTTTATGGCAGGTAATGCATCAGATCTGCCGGGATTGAGAAGGATATCGACCTCTTCCTTTTCAGGCAGGAGGCGGACCAGAATAAACCCCAGTCCCAGCCTTTTCAGGAGTTTTTCTATCTGCTTTTTCTGCTTTATCCCTTTGCTGCCCCTGACGGCTGCAGCAATGTATACAGAGTTTCCAAGTTCCTGTCTTGCTACCCCCTGGAGAACCAGTTTCAGTGAGAGGCTGTTTTTCAACTCTATGAGTACAAGGTCGTTACCTTTTACAGCGGCAATATCACAATTCTTAACCTCAGCGTAAACAGTGTAGCCTTTTTGTTCCAGATATCTTTTTAAAGGATGAAAGAGTTCTGCTTCGCTCTCTTTCATTACTTGACTTCTATATTCAGGGGAAGCGTGTCTGTTAGCCGCACGGAAAAATCGGAAGCTATCTTTGCTGTTTCTTCCAACGAAGCGGCAACGTCCTCAGGGTTATGGGCATCGGAGTTGCAGATTGCTGTTATCCCGGACTCTCCCGCTAATTCCCAGAATCCTTTCAGGGGATATTGTCTCCGTTCCCCTTCTTCCGTTGAAATCATTGGTTTCCGGAGACCGTAGCCGTTAATTTCCAGGATACTTCCAAGTTCTTCCGCAGCGGAAATTATATCCCGGGAACAGGAACGGGCGTTCTCGTCCCAGGGTTTGTAACCGATACCGAAGGAATCGGGATGGGCAATAAAACTGAAAAGTCCGCTCTCCATGGCTTCTATAATATGACTGCTGTAGGCTGAAAGATGTTTTGAGTTTTCAATATCCCCAGTATAGAGCCATTCACCGTGGTAAGGGAACCAGTGGACAGCTCCAATCAGGTAGTCTGTATCTCTCTTTTCAAGTAATTCTTCTCTGTAAAAATTCCTGTACTCCGGAGCCCAGTCGCATTCAAAACCCTTGAGAAGGGTTATTTGAGGGAACCGCTCTGCTGCTGTTTGAAATTCTTCAAGGTACAGATCAAGTTCATCCATCCCCATACGCACAAAATCCCATCTGTTGTCCGGCAGGGGGGTATGGTCCGATATGCCGAGGATCCCTATATCTGCGGTCTCTGCTTCTTTTGTATAATCGGTGACTGTTCCGGATGCGTGTTTACACCGCCATGTGTGGGTGTGGTAGTTGTTCATGCAGTGTAAGATACCTGTTTTCGGGGGCAGATTCAAGATGGAAGCAGACCCGCGGCAGTGTAATTCCCGGCATTTTGCTTGACAGAAATACTCCTTGCTGTAATAGTTCTTTTATGGAAACAAAACCTGTTAATGAAAAATACTTTGCAGAACTCGTTAAAACCCTGGCAGCGTGCAGTGATCCCGCACTTATTGATAATTTTTTAAGAGCGCTCCTTACCCCCTCTGAGGTATCGGAAGTGGCTAACAGATGGGCCATTGTGAGGTATCTCGATGAGGGTATGAGCCAGCGGAATATTGCAAAGGAGCTGGGGCTGAGCTTGTGCAACATAACCCGGGGTTCCAAGGAGATGAAAAAGGAAAATTCGGCGTTTGTGGCAATGCTGGATGAATTCAAGAAATTTTAAAGTAACTGCCTCTTGTCAAACATAATAAAAACTACTATACATATGTCAGGTAGTTTTTATGAAAACGTATGCTCCCATTCACTGTAGAACGTATTACTCCCTTTTAGAAGGAATTCTCTCTCCGCAGGAGGTTTGCAGTACCGCACGATCCATGGGCAGCAGCAGTGTGGGTATTGCGGACATAAATAACTTCTACGGACTTATCGAATTCGCCCGCTCTGCACTGGATATGGGCCTGAAGCCTCTGTACGGAACTGCCCTCTATGTGAAGGAACGGTATTTGTGTACCCTCATGTGCCTGAACAGGGAAGGATTCGCCCGGGCTAACCGAATTCTGACCCGCCTCTACCATGACACGGAGGGGACCTACGATCCTGTTTCCGATCTGGCATCCTCCGGATGGCAGGGGCTTGCCGTTATCTCCCCTGTCCCTGAAGTTCTTCTCAGGCTTAAGGAAACAGACAGAGAAAACCTTTATGCAGGGCTTTTCTACGGACAGCCCTTTGCTTCTTTTGCACGGTGGGCGCGGGATAACAGAATTCCTGTTATGGCCCTGAATAACGGAGTGTATCTTTCTGCGGAGGATGCCGGATACTACAGGCTGATAAGGGCAATAAAGAAAAGAAAACCGCTGTCTCTGCTCTCAGGGGTGTCTCTTAAGCCCGGAGGCAGGCTTGTTTCAGGAACGGAGATGAGGGCGTGGTTTTCCGCGGTACCCGAAGCTCTTGCCGCTGCCCGCCGGTATGCTGAAGTAAGCGAGGGGTTTGTTTTCCCGAAAGGGTTCATCTTTCCCCCCTTTAACGGACTGAACGGGAGAATTGCTGCCGAAAAGCTGCACTCCCTCTGCAGGCAGGGGATGATCCGCAGGTATGGAGGGATTTTTGCACCGGGCAGCCCCGGGGACAGAAGGGTAATCTACGAACTTTCCATTATCACCGAGAAGGGGTTTACTGAATACTTTCTTGTTGTCCACGATATTGTAAAACGGTTTCCGGGAACCTGCGGCAGGGGAAGTGCGGCATCCAGTATTGTCTCCTATCTTTT
>QNBL01000085.1 GCA_003641695.1 Spirochaetota bacterium | reverse complement strand
TCCCCCTTTCATTCTTATCCTTCCTGCAATTTCAAAGGCTGCTTCCTCGTTAATGGAAGGAAGTAATACGGCAAATTCCTCCCCTCCGTATCTGCATATGATATCTGAATTCCGAAGGTCCGATTTTATCGTTACGACAAGATCTCTTAAAACTTTATCACCAGACTGGTGCCCAAGCCTGTCATTAATATTTTAAAAAAGTCAGTATTCCTATTATTTCTTCTCTGAAGATCAAAGGGATCCCCAACCAGGATTTCCCTGCGTATTCTTTTGTCAGTTCATTTAATGAACTGGAGAACCGCTCAGGTACATTCCCTAAAATGTATGGTTTTTTAGTTCCCACTACAACAGTATTAGGATTATCTCCAGGTATTTCCCACTTATACCCGATAACCCTTTCTAGATTTTTCCAGCCTCTTCCCCCTATTATTTTAAGGTAATTATTCTCCATAATCTGAACAGATGCAGTATCAAAAGGGACTAACCGCTGTGCCTGGTCCAGTATTGCTTCAAGTGTTTTATCGAGATCCAGAGATGATGACACGATTTCACTAATCTCTCTCATTGTAGTAGCTTCCAATGCATGAGCTTCCGCTTGTTCCTTTGCTGCTTTGGTTTCCACGAGAGCTTTTTGCAGTTTTTCTTTAGCTTCCTTTTCTTCTGTAATATCTATATCAAATCCAATGTACTGCTGCACTTTCCCTAATTCATCCTTTGAAACGGAAACCGCCGTGGAAAGGATCCACCTCCAATCGTCATCCTTGGTATGTAACCTGAAAAAAATATTGCCTGATTCCTCGCGTTCCTTATCCCTGGTTACACTCAGATCCCGTACCAAGGGAGCATCCCCCGGATTTACATATTTCATAAAACCATTGTCTTTCATATCCTCTTCCCGGTACCCCCAATCATACCAGTATTTATTGGGGTATACCGCTCCACTTTGGGCATCATTTATAAAGAGTCCAATATCAGCTTTTCTAACAGTTCATTTATATATTCTGCTTGAGAATTAATAACCCTTTCAAGTTCCATTTTCTTCTCCGGAGGGAGAAAAAGAGAAATATCGTGCATCAATTTTTTATAAGCAACTTTGAATTCAGGGTTTAAATCATGGATATTTATTTTTTTCCTTTCACACATTTTGCGGTACAGTATAAACCAATGTGATGAAAATACAAGAGGAAGGAAGTAAAAATACAGCTCCACCGGGAAAATAAAAGTTCATGTTACAATTCAACTGTTCCTAAGAGCTTTAAGCACCTCTGCATGACTGTCTCTGTTTATTGGCAATATAGCAGCCAGAACCAGTGAGAAGATGAGGAATAGCACCGGTCCGGTGGTAAAGGTAATGCGAATGGCCGTAAGAGCAGATGGGTTCTGGTTGAGGTAGTTGCCTTCTATATAACCGAATAGCCCGAGGATTGAAGACACGCCGGCAACGGCAAGAGCAGAGGCACTCTTATATAAAAATGTGCTTATACCGTAAAAGGCACCTTCCCTGCGAACTCCGTTTTTCAATTCATCAATCTCAACAATGTCGGGTATAATAGCGAAGGGAAGTACCTGAAGTGCAGAGATAGTGATTCCGATCAAAACAGCAAAGATGATAGTAAGGGAAACATCCCCTTTGGGAACTATGTTGAAAAGTATAAGTATAACTGAGAAAAGGATAACTCCCACAATATAAGCTCTTGATTTTCCCAGTTTTTCTCCAAAATGTATCCATAAAGGAACTGCACAGACAGCACTAACAAGGGGAAGTCCCATTATGATAAAGGTCATGTTTTCAGGAATCAGTAGAACATCCTTAAGGAATAAAATAACCAGTGCCATAAATATGTCAAGTCCGGTCATGTTAAGAAGAAACAAACCAAGAATTAACCGGAATTCTTTCAGGGAAAGGATTTCCCTTAGTATTTTAATAAAACTCTGTTTTGGAAGTGTCTCTTTCGGGATTGCTTCCTTCGTTCCGAAAAAAGTAATAAGTAAAAAGCATAGAATTAATATGCCGAGAAAAATACCCATAACGGGAAAACTTGTTCTATAGTATGATTTTCCAGGATAGAGCGTGTCGATAATTAGGGAAACCCCCGCTGCCGCAACAAGGTTTCCAACAAAAGAAAATGCCATTCTGTAACCTGAAAGGCTCGTTCGTTTGTCATAATTCCGGGTTAATTTTGGCATGAGCGAGTTGTAGGAACAGAAACAATTGTAAAGAACGTATTAAACAGGATGGTTGCAGTAAGATAATAGGCAAGGAGAACAATCCTGTTAGAGGAAGGAACGATCCAAAGCAGTGCAAACATAACTGCAAGGGGAAAAGAACCGATGATGATGAAAACTCTTCGTCTGCCGAGCTGGTGTTTTGTCCTATCCGATATAATCCCCATGGAATAGTCAGTAACTGCATCCCATACCCTGGCGGTAAGGAAAATTGCTCCGGCCCACTGAACTGGAAGTCCTGCAACATTTACCAGAAAAAAGATAAAGTAAAAACCAAGTGATGTATAGGCTATATTCAGTGAAAGATCTCCCACTCCATATGAGGCCTTTTGCTTCCAGTTTAGTTTTGTTTCTTTGCCCATCAGCTGCTCCTGATTTCTTTTGTGTATACCATATATTTCTTGTAGATCCTTCCTCCGAACTTTGCTGCTAGTTTGGGAGTTTCAGGATTATCGATTGAGGTCAGGGACAGGTCTACCCATTTGTATGAGCTGCTGTACAGGCGCTGTACCATTTCATCCATAAGTAGCAGTGCAACACCGCTTTTGAAATACTCAGGGAGAACAAGTATGCTTTTTATGGAAGCAGACTGGACTTTCCTGGTTCGGGCAGCAAAATACTTAAAATAATCCCATGGACACCTGAGCCCGTTCAGCAGAATAAGGATTTCGTTCATGTTTGGGATTGCCGGCAGCCATCCGACAGTTTTTCTGTTATGCTCAACAAAAAGAATAAGATTTGGATCTGCAATTCCCAGTAACGGCTTTATCATCTCTCTGACATCATGAATATTGTAGGGGATGAAATCCGGCAGGACCTTTAGTGAACCGTTTAAAAGTTCGAGTATTACTTCACATTCCCTCTCCCAGTTTTTTAAATCTGCGTTTCGGATTGAGAAATTGTTTTTTCTTTTTATTCTGTCTGCAAGTTTTCTGAGTTTTGCAATGTTGGGGTTTTCCTTACTCCCTAAATCGACCCTTATGGCTATGTTTGCGCTTCTGTAAGCTTTAAAGCCCGCACTTTCCATCAGATCAACATAATACTCAGGTGTATGTCCGCACATTATTGCAGGACTCTGATCTCTTCCTTCCAGAAGTATCCCATAACTGTCCTCATAGTCCAGGTTAAAAGGTCCGGTTAAAACAGTCATTCCATTGCCAAGAGCCCATTGCTCTGAAAAATTGAAGATTGCTGCTGAAATTGCCGGATCATTTATGCAGTCAAAATAGCCGAAAATGGCTTCTGCAGTATTCCGCTTTTCGTTGGTTAAAGTATCTACTCCAAGGCAGAACGTCCCTGCCGCTTCCCGTTTTTTTCTGCAATAAAGAATTCTGCATAACCGTGTTTGAAAAATGAGTTTTTATTTGGATCAAGGGCCTTCAAACGTTCTTTCAACAGGGGCGGAACCCACAGCGAATCATGTTTGTATATCTTCCATGGGAACGATGCAAATATTTTTTTATCCTTTTGGGTCTTAATCTTACGGATAATTATTGAATCTTCTTTCATGTACCCCTCCGGTTTGTATGGTTATTATATACAGATTTGACCTGAAGGGAAGGGAAAATTATTCAGGAAGCACGAGAGTGAGCACCTTTTTACATACTAAATCTACAGCCTGATTCACTGCTGGAGACAATCCTTCTCCATATCCGCTATCCTCCGGCTGGACTCCAATGATAGTAATACCCGGGATGATGCCGAGCTCTCTGGAGAGGGTAATAAGCTCCGCTATCCCAAAGCCATGGGTAGAAAGGGAGTCCTCTTTGATCTTGAAGACAGCTTCATTCGGGGTGAACTGTTTTACTGTTCCCGGGGGCAGTCCCATTTCCACAGCATCAATAAGTATCACATTTTTATATACCTTAAGGAATTCCATTAATCCCAGACCATCAGTACCTCCGTCAATGATAACAACACGGGAGAGCGGCGAAGTACCTGCCTTTTTTAATTCCTGCAGCTTTTTTACTACAGTTATTCCGATACCATCATCCCGGCGAAGGGGATTTCCTACGCCTAGAATGAGGTCTTCAAAATCATTCATTTACAAATTCAACATTCAGTAAATGACATGAGCATGAAATACACGGGTCATATGCCCTGACAAGCATCTCCAGATCCAGAGTCAGTTCATCCTTTGTTCTGGTTTTAATTGAAGCTGGAACTATATCGTTCATATCATCTTCTATATTCTGAAGATTCTGCGCCGTTGGAATAATACAGTTTGCTTTTGTAATAAAACCGTTCTTGTCATAGGTATACTCGTGAAAGAGTATTCCCCTGGGAACCTCAACTGCACCAACGCCTGTACATTCTTTCAGCTCCGGGGTAACTGGTGTTTCATTTTTTATCCCCTTTGACAGCATGTCGTTTATTATTTCAGTACTGTTGTCAACTATATGAATAAGCTCGACAAGCTGGGCAACGGTATTCATATAGGGATTATAGTATTTCTGCTTAAGTCCCAGATCTTCGGCTGCCTGTTTGGCATCGGCGCTTAAGTATTTGTAGTTGTTGTTGAATCTTGCCAGAGCACCGACCATGTAGGAATGTCTCGAGAATTTTGCCCTTTTTGCAGTTGAATGAGGAACAAGGTATTCATTGGTTACCTTACGGTAATCCTTATATGAAATTTCTCCCTTGTCGCTGGAAAAGATATTTCCATCGATAAATGCGTATTCTCCTTCTCTGTACATGGAAATATACTCGGTTTCCCGCTCAAAGTCCGGAAGTTTCAGACTTGAGATTAGTTTTACACCGTTTTTAAGTTCCTCCTTAGCATCCTGAATTCTTTTTAATATCTCTTCAAGTTTTTCCTCCGTCGGAAGATGGGAAAACCCTCCGGGGATCATGGATATGGGATGAACAAGTCTTCCCCCTATCATTTCTCCAATATCATGCCCAAGTTTTTTAAGTTTTAGTGCAGAGAGAACAACGTCTTTGTGGGTTGCAACAAGGGGAAATACTGAGGGAGCGCCGATAAAATCCGGAATGGCAAGGAAATAAATATGCAGAACATGGGATTCAAAGTACTGACCCATATCGAGAAGGGTTTTCAGTTGATGATTTTGTTTTGTTAATTCAATGCCAAAAGCATCTTCTGTCGCCCTTACCGAAGCAAGCTGATGTCCAACGGAACATATGCCGCATATTCTGGAAGTAATTATGGCAGCCTCGCTAAAGTGTCGGCCTTCCAGCATTGCTTCGAAAAAACGGGGTGCTTC
Source organism: Spirochaetota bacterium (assembly GCA_003641695.1). Classification (GTDB taxonomy): domain Bacteria; phylum Spirochaetota; class Spirochaetia; order B11-G9; family B11-G9; genus B11-G9. The sequence goes on along the minus strand of QNBL01000085.1, from coordinate 3,719 downwards.
AACAATTTCCAGTTTACATTCCTTAACCTCACCGTTCTGGACATCGACTTTAATATTCCCATGCCCCTCGACCCTGGTAATATGATTAACACCGATAGTAATTGTTTCACTCATCACTGCACCTCCCTGGCATTTTCAGTCATGAAAAGATTAACCGAATCAATGATCCTCTGCATATCCAGCCCGTACTTCTGCATAATATCTTTCTGGGAGTTAAGGTTTGGATTTGGTATGAGCCCTCTACATCCGATACAGACTCCTCCATTGCTGGTACAAACAGCATTACAGCCGGCTCTTACTACTGGACCCAGGCATGTTTTCCCTAGCTCATATACGCAGATATTTTCATTAAGCTTACATTCTACACAGACAGGATAAGTAGGCAGTCCGGGATCTTTCCCCAGAACGAGATTCTTAACGATATGTACAAACTCCTTTACATCAACAGGACATCCCGGGACAACAGCATCCACCTTGATTGCCGCTGAAATGGGGAGAGCTTTCTCATTTGTTTCATACCACTCAGGATGATCAGGATATACTTTTTTCAATAAATCCTCGCGCTGCTGACTGTTTCTGAGAGCGTTAAGTCCCCCAATGTGTGCACAAGCTCCCATTGCAACGACAACACCTGCTGTTTCCCGGATTTTTCTAAGTCTTTTAAGATCACTGTCTCTGGAATAACTGCCTTCAATAACCGCAATATCGTAGGTATCTGATTTTTCACTCATTGCCTCTCTGAATTCAACAATATCGATTATATCAAGAAGCTCCAGAAGTTCTGTTTCCAGGTTCAGTATTGACAGCTGGCATCCTTCACAAGATGTAAAATCAAAAAAAGCAACCTTGGGTTTACTCATTACAGGGCCTCCTCTTTTTCTTCTATATCCGAGAATCGGAAAACAGGGCCATCCTGACATACGTAAATATCATCAAGCTGACAATGTCCGCATTTTCCAACTCCGCATTTCATTCTTCTTTCAAGAGAGACATAGATGTTTTCATTGGATAACCCCTGGTCATTCAGAGCTTTGATAACAAATTTATACATAACCGGAGGGCCGCATACTACAGCAATAGTATTTTCCGGGTGAAATTTAACCATAGGGATGAGAGATGTTATTACCCCGGTATTTTTAAGCCAACTCTTATCCGCTGAATCCACAGTCTCCAAAAGTTCAACATTTCCGCCGATTGTCGAAATATAATCCAGCTCATCCTTGTACATCCTGTCTTCAGGACTTTTGCATCCGTATAGAATTGATATTTTCGCATAGTGCTCTTTCTGCTTTAGGGTGAAATTGATGAGAGATCTAAGAGGTACATATCCGATACCTCCTGCAATAAAAAGTACATGCTTCCCCTCCATTTCTCTTTGGATATTCTTGTCGAATCCGTGTCCAAAAGGTCCCCGTATAAATACAAAATCTCCCACGTCCAGGGTATGCAGTTTGTTTGTTACATCGCCGACAGCCCGGACAACGATATCAAAACGGTTACCGAAGCTGGGGGGGGATGATATCGATATGGCAGCTTCACCTATTCCGAAAATTGAGAGTAGAACAAACTGTCCCGGTTGGTGATTTAGGCTTTTACCGTTCTCCATTTCAAGCTCAAAGAACTTTTCCTTTTCTGTAAACTGTACGATTTCCCGGATATATGCTTTCGTGGGCAGATACAGCTCGTTGTTTTTTTCAACGAGTCTCACTTGTCTGCTGGTTTCGGTTAAAGCCTCCACTATTGTTACAGGAGAAATATCTGCAAGACAGCTTCTGACACATCTCCCGCAGCCCACACAGACAGATTTACCGTGTTTTCTCATGAGAAAATTGAATTTCCTGTTTATTCTGTGTTTTACCCTGTTTTTAACTTCCTCTCTAAAGTTTTCTCCCCCTGCAACTTCTGCAAAACTTCTGAGCATGCATGCATCCCATCTTCTCAAACGGTCGCCGATTTTCATGCTCAATGCCAGCTCATCTATTACATCGAAGCAGTAGCAGGTCGGACAGACCATAATACAGGATCCGCAGCTGAGGCATCTCTCCGCTTCGCTGTCCCAAATAGGATGATGCTCGTTCTCGGCAAAAATCTCCGGTAGGTTTTCGAGTTCTTCAAAGGGTCCGCCGGCTTCTTCAAATGAACGTTCCTTTGTGCGGATGAATTCTTCCATAGCCTCACTATCCACTCTGCCTGAATCAAAGTATTGTTCGGCGAACAACTCTCCCTTTTCGGTTGCTATAGTCATTGCATAACTGTTACCCAGGTCATGGAGCATTATGTCAAACCCGCCATCGGGATACTGGGAGTTCACTTTGTAGCAAAAAGCGTTTTCATCGCATACACTATTACAGTCAATGCCGATGATTACTGAATTTTCCCGTTTTGTCAGATAGTTTGGGTCGCCATTGCTCTCTGCAAATGCTTCATCAAGGATCTGAATCCCTGTAATATCACATGGTCGCACTCCAAAAAGTACCATCTTCCGGTAGTCTATTTTTGCCTGTACCTTTCCTTCCATGGTGTATTCAAGGATTACCTCCTCCTGGGGGAAGAAAAACTTTTTAGGAGAAAGTACTGTCGGGGTATATTGCAATTCTATTTTGTTAACGTCATCGATGTAATCAAATAGAATTTTCCCCTCTTTCTTAGTAAGAGCAGCTATTTCATATTCTGCCATGGCTTTTTTCAGTCCAAGAATTATATTGTCCTTGGTAGCCTGCTTTTCGAGCACTGTACTCATCATCATCTATCCTCCAGATCGTTTGTTTTTTTTCGAATCCATCCATACCATTCCTCCAGCCCCTCTTCCGTTGTACAGGATGTTTCAATTATTTTGATACCCGGGTTGATACCATTAAGATCTCTGTAGAAAAGTTCTTTTTTGAAATTTATATAAGGTATAAGATCTGTTTTGTTCAGCAGTACCGCTTCCGCTTCCTGAAACAGCAGAGGATATTTGGCTGGTTTGTCATCCCCTTCGGTTGTACTCACCATGGCAATTTTGGCACTTTCTCCAATATCAAATTCCGATGGGCACACCAAATTGCCTACGTTTTCGATGAAAAGAAGGTCGAGGGACTCAAGATCGAATTCATCAAGAGCTTTTTCAATACTTATGGAATTGAGATGACAAGCTCCGTCGGTATTTATGACCACTTGGGGTATACTGAACTGCTGCAGTCTTTCAGCATCTCTGGAAGTCGTTATATCCCCTTCGATCACCCCTATGGAGTATTCTTTTTTGAGATTTTCAATTGTTTTTTCAAGGAGAGTTGTTTTCCCTGAACCGGGAGAACTTATCAGGTTCAGGACAAGAACTTTCTTCTCCCTGAACTGTTTCCTGAGATTTTCGGCCCTGTTTATATTATCCTCCATGATGGCTTTCATTACCTGAATTTCCATTATCTTTCCCCCTCAATGGTTTCAATTGTAAGTTCCCGGCCGGATACCATCTCCCATTGAACAGATCCGCATGACGGGCATATATAGTTACTATCCTCAACAATAAACGAGCTGCTGCAGTTTCGGCATATCAGTGAAACAGGGACTTTCTCCACTTCGAGAACTGCCGAGGCCGCAATCGTTCCCTTTTTTAGGAATTCAAAAGCATACTTCATAAGATCGGGAGCCAGATGGTGCTGTTTGCCGACTTTGATTTTTATTCTGCTTATTACTGTAAGATTATTCTCCTCACCGGTCTCAAGGGCAATATTCAAAAT
>QNBL01000343.1 GCA_003641695.1 Spirochaetota bacterium | reverse complement strand
GAGATGGAAGCTGATGATTCACTGCCGACACGGTAAATGCATAAGTCATCTGACAGAACTGCAAGAACAGGCTTCCCGCCGCTGTCAGGTACTAAAAATGCCTTTTTTACAGCAGTATCCGCCGCCATGCTGAAAACCGGATCCAGGGATGAATCCAGGATATAAAGCATCCTTCCTGCGGTAACAAGATATTCCATCCTTCCGTCACCGTTATAATCACCGCTCTCCTGAAGGGTCCCTTCGGCTTCAAAATCCGGAATTGCCGCCTCTTTCCTTACATCCAGTTTTCCGTTAAGAATATACATTTTGCCGGTCTGTTTCAAAAGTGCAGCTATCTCAAGATTTTTTCCCGTATGATAAAAGGAAAAGTCTATCTCAGTCCCAGGACTGAACTCATGTTTTACAAGCACATCTCCGTCCAACGATCTCAGCTGGAGTTCCGCATTGCCCCGGTAAAAATCAGAAACTCTGTTTACCGCAACAAGAAGTTCTTCTGTTCCGTCATTATCAGCGTCTATAAATCTCTCTGTTACAGAAGAAATCCCTCCATCCTGGAATTCTCCGACTCTGTACTCCGGTCCAATGGACAACTGGGTCTTTACCCCGCCTTCCGAACCAAGTACATAGATACTGCTTTTGTATTTCGAATGATCAGCAACATTGCGCTCATCAAGAACAAGCCCCTTTTTGCTTTTAGGAGTATTTGATATCGTAATCATTGTAAACCCGCTGTCCGCCGCCATATCAACAGGGACAGGCCCGGTATAGTATTCCCAAAGCAGGGAATCAGTATCTATATCATACGCACCTGTAATCTTGGGAGGAATATATAGAGAGGAAACAGCACTGAAATATACAACTCCGTCCTTTACAAAATGGATACTGGTTCTTCCGTTATACATCTTGGAATAAGCGAAATCGGCTACCGGAGCCAGCACGCCAGAATAGATCAGGATTCTTACTCCTTTATCCTCTGCCGACCCGATTACAATATCTTTCTTGCCGTCTTCATCAATATCCGCGACAACACAGGATCCGAAGTTCATTCCTTCAAACTGCCCGGATTCCACAACTTCTCCTGCCAGATTACAGACCTTGATATAATCCTTTCCGACAACTATAAGTTCTTCACCGGAATCACCCTGGATATCGCCATGGTATATTCCCAATGCCGATCTGTAATCCGAATCAGAATTTTCCAGTGAGAATTTAAGGCTGCTCTTTTTAAACTGTACCGGATTTACTCCGCTTTTCTGATACGAACGGGAACTGACATCCGCTCTTGAAAAAAAAGAACATCCCGATAATACCGCAATAATAACAATAAGTATCAGAAAACTGCTTTTACCTCTCTTCATTACAACGCTCCATTATTATGTTTATTGTAGTACCGATACTTTTTTTACTCTCTATTTCAATCTTTCCTCCGTCTGCCTCTACTATATCCCTGCACAGGGCCAGGCCGAGACCAAGATTATTGTCAACGTTTTTTGTCGAAAAAAACGGATCAAAAACCTTATCTATCACATCCTCCGGTATTCCGCTCCCATTATCCGATATGGATACAATAACATGGTTCTGATCCGAATATGCGGAAATTTTAATCACCCCTTTACGGCCCGACAGCTCAATTGATTCCAGCGCGTTGGTAAGAATATTTGAAAAGACTATATAGTACTCGCCGGAATGTATGTTTACAAACAGTCCCGGGTGAAAGTCCGTTTCGATAGTGTAACTGCTGCTGTTATGGGATACTTTAAAGAAATCAATTGTTCTGACCAGAACCTCTTTTATATCCTGTTTCTCCTTTCCGCTGTTTTTTCTGCCGTACAGTTTTTTCATATTCTCCACAATGGCGGTAATACTTTTAAATCCGGTCTTTGCATGTTCCAGAATCGCATCCGAATCCCGAATAATCCTGTCGAGGTTTTCAGCATCTTTTTTCTCAAGGGAATCTCTGTCTATCATCCCGGTAAGGGTTTTAAAATATTCTTCAATAAAAAAAAGATTTCCCTGAAGATAGTTTATCGGGTTTCCCAGTTCATGGGCTATTCCTGCGGTCAACAGAGAAAGAGAGAAAGATTTTTCCTGTTCTAGCATCCTCATTTTTATCATTGCTATCTTGTTTTTTAATGCAACTTCGTCCTCATACAACCGTTTAATCTCTTTTTTCTGCTTGAGCTCCTTCTTCATAAGAGCCGCTATAACCGCCGTAGATGCCGTTATGGTTACAACAAGAATTATCAGAATAGGAGGCAGATCCTTCATCTTACGGAAATAAAAAATCTCGCATACAATGGAATAGACAAGAAAAACCGCCGCGGCACCTCTTGAAAGGGAATAATTGGTATAGAAAACAAGAATAAAAATGGAAAAAAAGTTTGAAAACAGAAACAGCGAAAGCAATAAACCGGGAAGATGAATCTTCGGAAGAATATTAAGCACTTCATCCAGCCTCACAACCATGAACACTGCAATGAGAAGATACTGAATAAACAATGCTTTTTTCTCACTGAACAAGGGAAACAGAAATAAAACAGCGATAGATAAAGACGCAAGAAGTATTCTGTATGCGTGTATATCCGTATATGCCGGTATAACCATCGGCGAAACAAAATACTCAAACATAAACAACAGTATGAGCATCAGCATTG
>QNBL01000084.1 GCA_003641695.1 Spirochaetota bacterium | reverse complement strand
TACCGGCACAGGAAGGCCTTTTTCAGCCGTTCCCCGATGATGTTAATCCGGCAGTAAGAAACGCATTCAAAAAAAGAGGGGTAACGGAACTCTATACCCATCAGGCAGAGAGTTACCAAGCTGTAATGGGGGGGGAGAATATTGTTGTCGTAACTCCGACAGCCAGTGGGAAGAGCCTGTGTTACAATCTTCCTGTTATGCAGAAGCTTCTTATGAAACCCGCATCAAGAGCCCTTTACCTCTTTCCGACGAAGGCGCTCAGCCAGGATCAGCAGTCTGAGCTTAACTCACTGGTTACCCAGGGGAATTTGGCCTTGAAGGTAAGTACCTATGACGGAGACACACCTTCTTCGGTGAGAATATCAGCAAGGGAGTCAGGACGGATTGTTATAAGTAATCCTGATATGCTTCACTCGGGAATCCTCCCCAATCATCCCAAATGGATAAAATTCTTAAGTAATCTGGACTTTGTCGTAATAGATGAGATACACACCTATACGGGGATTTTCGGCTCCCATATGACAAATCTTGTCCGCAGACTGAAAAGGGTTACCGCGTTTTATGGCAGCAGCCCTCAGATTATCTGCTGTTCTGCTACGATCAGAAATCCGAAGGACCTTGCAGAAAAAATAACAGAATCTCCCGTCCGCCTTGTTGAAAACAACGGAGCTCCTTCGGGAAGCAAAAATGTAATCCTGTATAATCCGCCTTTGGTCGATGCCGTACAGGGGATACGGCGGGGAGTTGTGCTTGAATCCAAAGATGTTGCAGTTCAGTTTATAAAAGAGAAGGTAAAGACCATTATATTCGCCAGGTCAAGGGTCAGAGCAGAGCTTATTGCCTCCTACCTGCGTAAAGCACTGCGTAATTTTTTCAACCGGGATAACCGGACCAGAGTAGAGTCCTACCGGGGGGGATATCTTCCGGGAGAGAGAAGGGAGATTGAAAGAGGCCTCAGGGAAGGAAAAATTCACGGTGTAGTATCTACGAACGCTCTGGAATTGGGGATCGATATCGGGAGCCTTGATGCCGCAGTCCTTGCAGGGATTCCATCTTCAATCTCATCAGTATGGCAGCAGGTGGGTAGAGCAGGCAGGAGAAATACTCTTTCCGCGGCTGTAATAATTGCATCAGCCTCGCCGACGGATCAATATCTGGTAAAGAATCCTGATTACTTCTTTTCCCGTACTCCTGAATCCGGACTCGTAAACCCGGATAATATGTACATACTGATGGATCATCTGAAATGTGCCGTATTTGAGCTTCCATTTGCTGAGGGAGAGAACTTCAGCGGTCCTGTCGATGATTATATGGCTCTTCTCGAAGAGGACGGTGTTGTCCGCTATTCCGGAGGTAAATGGTTTTGGGCAGACCGTTCCTATCCTGCTGAACAGATTTCTTTGAGAAGCTCTACTCCTGAAAACATTGTTATAATTAATACTACCGCCGGAAAAAACGAAGTGATCGGCGAGATGGATCTTCCCTCGGCCAAGGAGCTGCTTTTCAAGAACGCTGTTTATATCCACCGGGGAGAGCAATACCTGTCCCGGGAACTGGATCTTGAGAATAAATGCTGCTATGTAGAAGAGTCTGAGTTGAATTATTATACCGATTCCATAGTAAAGACAGATATCAAGCTGCTTCAGAAGGACAGCCAGGAGAGCAGGGCAGGATCTTCAGTTCTACTGGGTGATGTCCTGGTCAGAAGCCAGGTAGCCAAATACAAAAAACTGAAGTTTTCAACCCATGAGAATATTGGCTATGGGGAAATATTCCTGCCGGAAGAGGAGATGCACACCCGTTCTGCGGTTATCCTCCTTAAAACAGGGACCCCTTCGGGAGATGCTTTCCTGTCGGTTCCAGAGCAGCTCAGGGAGAGGGTTTTGGGAAAAGCAGGTACGCTGATAAAAAATGCTGCTCCGGTTTTCCTGCTCTGCAACACCCATGATATAGGTATTGCAGAGAGGCTGAAGGATATGTACGAAGGTTCCCCAGCCCTTTACCTTTACGATAATGCCCCCGGAGGAACGGGTTTGGCAGAGGGATTTATTCATACTGCGGATGAAATAATTTCAGCTGCTTTTGAGATGGTGGACACCTGTCCCTGTCGCAGAGGATGCCCTTCCTGCATAGGAGCAGAGGATATCGGCGAAGAGGATAACATAAAAGAGGAGGTTATTCTCTTCTTCAAACGGTGGCTGGGAAAGGATGAGTCCTGAGGGGAAGCTTGCGGACAGATTAAGAAGATTGCGTGAAGCCGGAAAGCAGGGGCGGCCCGGTCCGGGTGCCGCCACAAGACCCTCATCGGGAAAAGAGATACCCGGCTGGAAGCGGTTGTCCGATCATGTGTTTATCAGGGAAAAGATCTATCCGTCTCCCTTTGGTGAGGAAGGAGAGAAACACTTTTCAGCACCATTTTTGGCAGAGGGCAAGGGATCTCTCGATAACCTGGTTTTTTATGATTTGGAAACTACGGGATTATCCACCGGTGCAGGAGTTGTTGCTTTTCTTGCAGGTTTTGGAAGAATCAGAGACGGAAAGCTTGCTGTCAAACAGTTTTTCCTGTCCGATTTTCCCGGGGAAGAGCTTTTCCTGAGATCCATTATTGCGGAGCTTGAAGATGAAGGTATTCTTGTATCATACAACGGCAGAACCTTTGACCGACATCTTCTTATATCCAGATCCCTCATGAACCGTCTTGTTTTTCCTTCCCTGCCGGAGATAGATCTTCTGCACCTCTCACGGAGGCTGTGGAGGGATCATATCCCTTCATGTTCTCTCTCTTCGGTGGAAGAAAATATCCTCGGTATTGTCAGAGTTAATGATGTCCGGGGCATGGATATCCCGGATCTGTATTTTTCCTTTCAAAGAACAGAAAGAACAGAACTCCTTGAAGGGATCTTTAAACATCATGTAATGGATATTGTATCTCTTGCCTCGCTTTTTCAGCACATACGCTTTATATGGGAAAATCCCTCCCGCTGCAGGGGAGGTGAGCGGTACTCCCTAGGGCGGCTTATGCTGCATTACAGAAGATCAGAAGGTGAAACACTCTTGATGCAGGTTTGGGAGGAAGGAAGATCTTTTAGTAAAAAGGCGGGTATACTCCTTTCTTTTTACTACAAGCGTCTTGGAAGGTTTGATCTTGCTTACTCCCTATGGAACCGAATATGGGAGAGTGCAGAAGATCCCCTCTGCGGAGTTGAGCTTGCAAAGTATTACGAACACAGAAAGAAAGATTATAAAAAGGCTCTGGAGATAACGCAATCCATGCTGAATAATCCGGGGAACATGCGGGAAAAGCTCCTCCATCGGATGAACCGTCTGGAACGCAGGATTGGCCGGGCTAACCGGAGGTGAGATTCCTGTAGAGTTCACGGTATTTCCCTGCCGACTCTTTCCATGAAAAATTCATTTTCATCCCCCGTTTTATCATTGCGGTAACAGTATCTCTTTCCCTGTACCATAGGCTGACCGCTTTTTTTACTCCTGAGCATATTGCACCAGGTTCCGGTGCTGCAAGGTGGAAACCGGTCCCCCTTTCCGGATCAGTATTAATGTCTACAACAGAATCTTTCAATCCGCCGGTCTGTGTAACAATGGGAACCGTTCCGTACCGCAGAGAATAGATCTGATTCAAGCCGCATGGTTCGTACCGGCTGGGCATCAGGAAAAAGTCCGATCCTGCTTCGATAAGATGAGCGAGCTTATTGTCGAATCCTATAATGACCCGAAGGTTTGCGAATCGGTCCTGAAGCGCTGTTAACGAATCTTCTATCCACTTCTCACCTGTTCCCAGGATGACAATCTGAACGTTACTTTCTTTCAGAATGCATTCCAGGGCTCCCGCATCCCCGCTGCAGAGTTCGTTGAAACCCTTTTGTGAGGCAAGCCTGCTTACCATGCCGATCAAGGGGAGATCATTTCCCCCTGAAAAGTTCAGCTGCTTTTTTAAAAACAATTTAAGCTTCTTTTTCCCCGTGGTATCTTCTGCACTGAAGTGAAAGGGTAAGTACGGATCAGTTTTTGGATCCCATTGAGAGTAATCCGCTCCGTTCAGGATTCCAAAAAGTTTATCTTCTCTTTGAGTAAGGATATCTTCCATTCCCTCTCCATATGAGGGGGTTCTTATCTCTTTTGCATAGCTTGGGGATACGGTTGTAATAATATCGCTGTTGAGAATACCCGCTTTTAGGAAGTTAAGAGAGTCGTTATAAGCAGCTCTTTCTTTGCTAACTGACGCCCATGGCAGGGCAGCCGCATGGATATCATGTTTGGAAAAAACTCCCTGATACCCGATATTATGGATAGTAAGGGCAGATTTAACCTTCTTAAAAGGGTTCCCCCCTTCTCCGTTGTTTAGGTAAGCAGAAACAAGAGCTGCCTGCCAGTCATGTAGATGGATAATATCAGGAATCCAGGCTGTCTGTCGGCAAAGAGAGAAAACAGAACGGCTTAGCAGTATAAACCGGCGGTGATTATCCCGGTAAGCTCCGGAATTTTTGTCTCCATACATCCCTTCCCTTTCGGTGAAGAAAGGATGGGATAGAAAGAAAACCTGAACGTTACTCCCATCCAGAAACGATTTGTAGAATGTAACCTGCATTTCTCCAAACTGGGAAGGGATAACCGTCTGTATACCGTCAGGATCAAGCAGGGTCCTGTCTATTGAAGAATAACCGGGGATCAGTATTTTTACATCATCGCCCCTTTCTCCCAGCTCTTTGGAAAGAGAGTAGACTACATCGGCCAGCCCTCCTGTTTTTGCATAAGGAACACATTCACTTGAGACCATGAGTATCTTCATAGGTATAGTATGAATCTAAAAGTTGATATACACAATACGATAATTGTCAATTTTTTTAAAACCTGTTTTTAAATAAAGATTCACTGCAGGTTTATTGTTCTTTTTTACAAAGAGTATACTCTTCTTTCTTAGTTTTGCAGATTCAAACTGTAACTGTTTAATAAGAATACTGGAGAATCCATTTCTTCTGTGTGTATAATCGGTAAATACTCCGCCTATCTGTGCATAGTTAATTCCCAGGGCATTTGTATTTGCTTTTGCTGCAGGGATTCCGTCTCTTTCCACATAAAGGAGAATCTGATTCCTGCAGTTATCCCTGAGATTTTTTAATACTGCCTTCTTTTTAAGATAACTGCTGGCCAACAAGACTTCATCGATCATATACTTCTCTTCCAGGGGGAGCAGTTTTTCTGCATCCTTCTCTTCTGCCCTTTTGATCTTCAGAAAATCCCGCGGGATGAAAGACTGCTCCAGCGGTAAATCTGCGGCCATGAGGTCGTACTCAATTTCGGTGCGGATTTGGAGGTTTACCAGATTTTTGAATGCATTAACATCGGAATCTGTCCCCATAATACATGAAATCTTTTTGCAGCTGGAAAGGAAGCGGATGGTTGAATTCCTGAAAAAAGTATCGTACAACGGTAATTCCGGGCTCAGCATGGGGAGAAACAGTCCTGTGGGGGTAATCATTACTACACCCATAATATCCGGTAATCCTGATGCTTTTAAATAGAATATTCTGCTGTTTAAACTGCGGATCTGCCGGAAATTTCCTTGAGGATCTAATAATCTTGATGTCAGGGAAACAGATTTCCACTCATTTTTAATAATAAAATGGACAAATCCGGGAAATAGGCTCTGCTCAAGGGAGATCCATTTCATTCGGACGGATACCCGCTCTTATCCAATGGGATCGGGAGTGTTCCTTCGGGCTTAAAACTGCCGAGAAGAGCGGAAAACCCTGCGGTAAAGGACTCCTGCCCCGTGCCGTAGACTGCAATTGCACTCTTTATCCAGGGAAGATCTTTTAAGTACACCGGGGTCAGCGAGGAAATAACAATAACCCTGCAGTTCAGCTCTTTCAGCTGTTCAAGTATTTCTACTCCTGTTCTATTGGCCATGGAAAAGATAACCGTATCGTGGTTTGCAGCAGCTTTCAGGAGAGATTCCTTAAAACGGGGGATCTCGTTCTGTAAAGGGGTAAAGGGGAAGTAGAAGGTATCTGCATTTGGAAAATATTTCTTTCCCGTAGACAGAAAGAGCCTGTAGGGAGCTGCGATCAGAATCTTTCCTGCAGATTCCGGATTTAAGGGAATACTTTCGTCCCTTATCATTGTTACTGATCTGCATGCTTCGTTAAAGAAGAAATCTTTCGCTTCCAGGGAGGGGATACTCTCCTTAATGGTATGTGCATCGGGATACGGGGGAACCCTGTTTACTCCTCTGAGGTACTTCAGCTTTATAGTGAGTATCCGCCTTACAGCCTGTTGTACCTTCTCTTTAAAACCTGGATCCTCCTTCATCCTGTTCAGCATGCTTTCCCAGACTTCTTCGTATATATCAACACCATGCGAAATCAGTATAATATCATTTCCCGCTTCGATTGCCTTTATACACGCCTCAGACGTATCTTTTGTTGTAGATGTTGCTCCCCCCATCCTCATGTCATCGGTAATTATAACTCCTTCAAAACCCATCTTTTCCCGTAAGAGTCCGGTTAGAAAATAGTGAGAAAGTGATGCTGGTTCTATCTCACCGGTAATTTCAGGAAATGCCAGGTGACCGCTCATAATTGCAGGGAGCTCTTTTTTTACAAGATACCGGTAAGGTAAAAGTTCACGATTCCACAAAGTTTCCATCTGTGTATGGATAACGGGGAGAACTCCATGGGAGTCCTGGGTAACGTTCCCGTGGCCTGGGAAATGTTTAGCTGTACTGATAACCCCTGAAACGTTCTGGCCCTGAAAGAATGCGACACTCATTTCTGCTGTTTCCTTTGGATTGGAAGAAAAAGAACGGGGGCCGATAACATCCGCTTCAGGGTTTGTATAAACATCGACAGTCGGGGCAAAGTTCATGTTTATACCCAACGTCCGCAGCTGAGTACCAATATAGAAACCTGTCATGTAGGCATCGTAGGGGAGCCTTGTAGCGCCTATACTCAAGTTTCCCGGAGTGATGGAGGTTTTTCCTTTTATATGACGTACCCAGCCGCCCTCTTGATCTGTGGCAATAAAAAGCGGAATCTTCAGCCGTGTTTCGGCTGCCGCTTTCTGATAACTGCCGATGGTAGACCCCAGGGTAGGCAGGTCCACGACATTCCAGCCGAAAATCTTTACCCCGCCGAGGTTTCTGCCTTCAATCCAGGAAAGAATTTCAGGAGCTGGATCAGCACCGAAGAACCCGATCATAAACAGCTGTCCGAGCAGTTCTCCGGTGTCCATCGATCCGGCAAGCAGTTCTGCATCATGTACCCCAGTACCTGAAGAATAAAAATCACTCTGTGCTGAAATGAGTAAAGGAAAGATTATAAACAGCGCCAGCACTGCGGTAAAGATGCGGTTCATCCTGTTCTTTTAGATATAACTCATCCCTTTTATATCGTCGATATGCTGTGATGCGCAATGGGTAGCAACTGCACCCTCTCCTGCTGCAACGACAACCTGTCTGAAGGGGGTTGCCCGTACATCGCCAATTGCATACAGGCCTTTGACCTCAGTTTCCATACACTGATCGGTAATTATGTACCCTGCCTCATCCTTGGGCAGATCCGGAACAAGTTTGGTTTGAGGAATGGTCCCGATAAATATAAAGACTGCATCCATCTCTTCTTCATAGGTTTCTCCAGTTTCAGTATTTTCAAATACTACAGATCCGATCTTCATGGTTCCCTTGATTTCTTTAAGAATATGGTTGAACCGTACCTCAATATTCTTGTTTTTGAGAACCCGGTCAGCCAGGGATTTCTGAGCCCTAAACCGGTCTCTTCTGTGGATCATGATGATGTTGTCGCTCAAATTTGAAAGATACGAAGCCTCATCACAGGCAGCATCCCCTCCGCCGACAACAAGGATCTTCTTCCCCTTGAAAAAAGGTCCATCGCAGGTTGCACAGTAGGAAACACCGCGGCCGGTAAACTCTTTTTCACCGGGAACACCGAGAAGTTTGTTCTTTGCTCCGGTAGCAATTATTACTGCGTACGAGGTAAAGCTGCCCTTGGAAGTTTCTATATGAAAGATATCACCCTCTTTTTTTATACTTCTTGCAGAAGCTGTAAGAAATTCCGCTCCGAAATCAATAGCCTGTTTTTCCATTAACTGAGCAAAATCGATACCTGAAATGGTTTCAGGAATACCGGGATAGTTTTCAAGATCGCTGATAATAAGCGCCTGTCCTCCCGGAGCCATCTCTTCGATAACCATTACTTTAAGGTTTGCTCTTGCTGCATACTGGGCAGCTGAAATACCTCCGGGACCTCCGCCTATTATTATAAGATCTCTATCTACATCCATAACATCCTCCTGTTGTAATAGTATCAGGAAAAGTAAGAAAAAACTATTACATAGTCAAGTGAAATAAAACCCTTTCTAAACTCAAACTCAAAATGCTCCGATCATAGAAACAAGAGGAATGTGCACTGATGGGAATATGTATGGAAAGCATTGATAAATTAACTGAAATAATGAAGAAAGAAGTTGATCAGCTGACGAGATTTGCAGCAATAGGTGAGAGTATTATGCAGGATCTCATGGAGAAAGACTGGGAAGACCTGCAGGTACACCTTACCCTTTCAAATACCCTGAGTCAGAGTATAGAATCGGCTGAAAGTGAACGGGATCTGCTGTACCGGGATATCAAAGAGAGTCTTTACGCGGCAGAGAATGAGAATTTTTACCAGGTCATATCAAAACTGGAACCGGAAAAACGGGACAGGCTGACAGAAGCTTTCAGGAATTTAAAACTGGCGCTCCTGCAGGCACAAGGGGCCAGTTGGCGGATTGAAGCGTATGTTGCATCGGCCGGGAGTACCATGAAGGAGCTTTTGAACAGGATATTTCCCCATAGAAAGGGAACTTTGTACTCCAGAAGCGGAGCGGCGAGAGAAGCGGGAAACAACCCCCTGGTATTGAATAAGAAACTATAATCCTAATAAAGGCGGGATACTATGCAATCTACATTTGCAGGAATAGAGATAGGAAAAAGGAGCCTTATAGCACATAATGTAGGGCTGACCACTACAGGACATAACCTGAGCAACGCTTCTGTAGAAGGTTACAGCAGACAGCGGGTAATGATGAGTGCGTTTGATCCAATATATGCTCCGGAACTCAACAGGGAAAATACGCCCGGGCAAGTCGGCCAGGGGGTGGTTGTCGAAAGTGTGAAAAGGGTTCACGACCAGATT
>QNBL01000342.1 GCA_003641695.1 Spirochaetota bacterium | reverse complement strand
GCAAAAAAGGCAGAGGAATTCCTGAAAGGGAAAAAAATCGATGATGCCGCTGCTGAAAAAGCAGCCGAGCTTGCCCTTGAGGATATTTCTCCTATTTCAGATATGCGTGCAAGCAGGGAATACCGGTTACATATGTGCCGGGTAATGGTTAAACGTGCTTTAAAAGCAAGTGTTTCCAGACTGGAAACAGGTGAACCTGCTTTAAACACAAGGTTGATATAAACGAAGCTCTGCGCAGGAAGGCTGTGCAAAGCATGATTCAGAAAATAAGGAGTTTACTGATGAATCATACTGTTAAATTTATCTTAAATGGTTTGCCTGTGGAAGTTCAGGTCAAATCAAACGAAAAACTTCTCGACGTGCTCAGAGATAAGCTTGGTGTAACAAGTCCGAAATACGGATGCGGTGTAGGTGAGTGCGGAGCATGTACTGTTCATATAGACGGGATGTCCGTACGTTCATGTATCACCTTTGCGGTAGAGGTAGAGGGTAAAGAGGTTGTAACGCTGGAAGGACTTCAGGAAAATGGTCCTACTGAGATACAGAAGGCATTTATCAAGCATAATGCGTTCCAGTGCGGATTTTGCGCTCCGGGTTTTGTTATGAGTGCTACAGAACTTATTGAAAAGAATCCTTCTCCCGGAGAAGAGGAGATCCGCCATGCTTTGGCAGGAAACCTCTGCCGATGTACGGGGTATCAGAATATTGTTGATGCCATGAATGAAGTATCCGCCAAGAACAAGGAGGCAGACAAGTGATGAAAGAGGAACTAAAAGTTGTCGGACATAATGCGACAAGGTTGGATATAGTTGAAAAAGTAACTGCAGCGGCGGAATACACGGATGACCTTTCCTTTGGTCCGAATCTTCTTCATATGGCAGTACTCAGCAGTCCCCATGCGCATGCGAAGATTGTGAGTATCGATACCTCCGAGGCTGAAAAGCTTCCCGGTGTCAGAGCTGTTATTACAGGAAAGGATTTTCCTGAAAAGTTTGGGCTGTACCTTAAAGACAAGTCCATTTTTCCTGTAGACCGGGTTCGTCAGGTTGGAGAACAGGTAGCCGGAGTAGTTGCAACTACCTATGAAATTGCCAGAAATGCATGTGATCTCATTAAAGTTGAATATGAATTGCTCCCGGAAATACACGATCCGTATGATTCGATCAAGGAAGATGCAATCCTAATTCATCCTGATCTTGGCAACTATGAAATCGAACCCTGGCTTGATGCACAGCCGGGAACCAACATTGCCCATTTGCGGAAAATTAGAAAAGGTGATACAGACAAGGGATTTGAGGAAGCAGATGTTATAGTAGAGGGGGAGTATCATATCCCCCATGTAGCTCATACCTGTATAGAAACCCATATAAGCGTCTCGAAATTCAGCAGGGACGGAAGACTTACCATGTGGAACTCGACCCAGTCTCCCCATACCCAGCGTAATATCATGGCTCATTCTCTGGGAATCCCCCATAAGGATGTACGGGTTGTTGCTCCGCCTATCGGCGGCGGTTTCGGCGGTAAAGCCGGTATTTCCATGGAAGTAATGGCAGCTGCAGGAGCAAAAGCCTGTCCCGGACATCCGGTAAAACTGCGGTGGACCAGGGAAGAGGAATTTTATAATTCTTCACAGAGAACAGGTTTACGTAACAAAGTTAAAATGGGTTTTAAAAAGAACGGTAAATTGGTTGCACTCAAACATCAGATGTTTTGGGACGTGGGCTGTTCGGCTGAGTATGGTTCAAATGTAGTTAATGCAACCGGGTTTTCAGCGACCGGGCCCTACTATATTCCTAACGTATATATAGATTCCTATGCCTGCTATACCAACAATCCGGTATGTTCGGCGTACCGCGGATTCGGGTATTCCGAGTTTTCCTTTGGTATAGAAAGTACCATGGACAAAGCAGCCAAGAAAATGGGT
Source organism: Spirochaetota bacterium (assembly GCA_003641695.1). Taxonomy (GTDB): domain Bacteria; phylum Spirochaetota; class Spirochaetia; order B11-G9; family B11-G9; genus B11-G9. Next base: position 743 of record QNBL01000342.1, on the reverse strand, counting down.
TTTGATCCTGTGGAACTGCGGAGAATTAATGCAATCAAGGAAGGGGAAGGCGTTGCTTACGATGTTCCCATGAATCCAAACGGACTGATTGAATGTATAGACAAGGTTGCTGCAGAGATTGAATGGGGAAAAGAAGAAAAATCTGATGATCCGAACAAAATAATTGCTAAAGGATTTGCCTCTGTGTGGAAGGCTCCTGCAATGCCGGCAAATGAATCTTCCAGTGCTTTTATTAAATTTTCAGAAGACGGAAGTATAAACGTACTTGTATCCGGAATGGATTTGGGGCAGGGATTTTTGACTGCTATGGCAAAGATAGCTGCCGAAGTGCTTGGGTTAACATTGGATAAGGTGCGGGTTGAGCTTCCCGATACAGACCGAAATCCGTATGAGTGGCAGACTGTTGCTTCTCATGTAACCTGGAGCTGTGGAAATGCAGTTAAACGCGCTGCCATAGATGCCAAAAATAAAATTCTTGACATAGTGCAGCGTGCGCATTTTATCGATAAAAGTCAGCTTTATCTGGAAGATAACGGGGTAAAATGTACAACTCAGGAATCTTTCTGTATCCCCTTTTCCGATTTTGTTATTACCGGTATTCAGACAGAGCATAATACCTGGGTGGGCGGACCTATCCTTGGAAGCGGTATGTTTATGCCTGAGTATACAAACGCAATGGTTGATCCGGAAACGGGTCTCGGCGGACACCCGATGGTGCACTATACCGTCGGTGCCGGAGCAGT
>QNBL01000083.1 GCA_003641695.1 Spirochaetota bacterium | reverse complement strand
TTTCTCACTTCTTTCCCGGGATAGTATCTCTTCCTGGAGCGATCTCAAAGGTAAAACAATATACAGTGTCGGCAAAGGTGCAACACCTGAGTATCTCTTATCCTACCTGGCCGGTAAGAACGGTATTTCTCTTTCTACAGAGACAGAGGTGATCTATTCAGTAACAAGTGCTTCCCAGTTGGCTCAACTGATCATAGGAGGGAAGGTGCGCAGTGCAGTACTCCCTGAACCATTTGTCAGCCTGGTAAAAATGAAAGCTCCTGATGTGAAAGCGGTTCTTGACTTCCAGGATGAGTGGAAAAAAGTAAACAACTCGGAAAAAACATTTCCGGTAACGGTTGTTGTTATAAATCCGGATCTTGTAAAATCAAACCCTCATGCTGTAAAGGTATTTCTCGAGGCATACAGAGATTCAATTGACTGGGTCAACAAAAACCCGAAAGAAGCTTCAGTGCTCATTGAGAAATACGGTGTACTTTCCGCTTCCGTAGCTAAGGCCGCAATCCCTAACTGTAATCTTGAATATATTCCTGCTCATGAGGCACAACCCTTGATTGAAGAGTTTCTGACAGTTATGCTTAAAGCAAATCCTGTATCAGTGGGTGGAGTCTTACCGAATGAAAGCTTCTATCTGGAAGAATAGTATACTATCTTTCACAGCAGCAGTAATTTTACTGCTGCTGTGGCAATTGGGGTCAAACTGGATAGATGCAGAAATTATTCTTCCACCCCCCGGAAAAGTTCTGGCAGAGGTTTATACGATTGTGGCAAGCCGTGTTTTTATTGCCGATCTCAAAGCTACTTTTTCCCGTGGGCTATGGAGTTTTCTTCTTGTCATGTCTACTGGACTTGCTGCAGGTATCGCTGCAGGTAAATATGCTGTAGTTAATGCTTCTTTCCGGCCTCTCCTGGCAGTAATAAAAACAACTCCTGTTATGTCGATTATTCTTATAGCAATTGTTTGGTTCCATACTGGTACTGTTCCGGTTTTTGCTGCTTTTCTGATTACGTTTCCTATCATTATTGAAAACTGTGCCGCCGGCATCAGAGAAACAGACAAACATCTTATTGAAATGGCTGCCCTGTACCAGATCCCCCCCCTGGATGTTCTGGTTTCTGTTTCAATCCCTTCAATGCTGCCCTATATCATTTCCGGAGCACGGACAGCTATAGGACTTACCTGGAAGGTTATTGTTGCCGGAGAAATTCTCAGTCTCCCGAGGAACGGCATAGGATCACAGATGCAGCTTTCCCAGCTCAACCTTGAAACAGGGAAAGTTTTTGCATGGACATTGATAGCTATTTTGTTGAGTGCTTTATCGCAAGGGCTTTTTTCGGGATTACTCTTTCTGGCAAAACGAAGGAGGACATTACGGACATCTTCCTGAAAAATATAGATTTATTATACGGAAAACTTTTAATTTTTAAGTCTCTTTCAGTTCATTTCGAAACCGATACTGTAACCGCTGTACTCGGCCCTTCAGGATGCGGAAAGACATCTCTTCTTAATCTTGTTTCAGGGAGTATTCAACCGGATACCGGTCAAGTAAAAATAAAAGATGATAAAAGAATCAGCTATATCTTTCAGGAACCAAGACTCCTCCCCTGGAAGACTGTCGGGGAAAATATAAACTTCGTCCTTAAACATGTTTTTAACAAAACAGAACGGGAAAAAATTATTAATCATTACCTTTCTTTGGTTAAAATGGGTGATTTTAAAAATTTTTATCCGAATGAGCTCTCAGGGGGAATGAAACAACGGACCTCTATCGTACGGGCATTTGCATTTCCTTCTGACATACTTTTGATGGATGAACCTTTTCAGGCACTTGATCTTGATTTGAAATATTCTTTAATTGAAGTTTTCAGGAATCTCTGGAACAAAGATCACCGCACAACAATCTTCGTTACCCACAACATTTCTGAAGCTCTTCTTCTCGGCAACAGGATAATAGTCATGGGAAATGCTCCCGATGGGATCAGAGAAACATTCCCCAACCCCCTTCGTGAGAAAAGCCGCTTCCCAGGAAGCAGTGAACTGCTTACCCTGGAAAGCGAACTCTATCAATCTTATTTTTACAACCGGTGAAGCGGTCGCGGTGTATAGGTTGTATGCAGCAGTTTGTGGGATTTACTACTCATCGGACTGCCTAGAAAATCCTTATACAGAATCTGTATCTCAGGATTCTGGTATGAACACCTCACCTCAGACATCTTATCATCCTTATAGATACCCTCCATCCGTTTCTGTCTGACCTCATCGGTGGTAAAATACGGCTGCCCGCCTCCTGCAATACAACCACCGCGGCATGCCATAACCTCAATAAAATGATAAGGAGGATCCTCTCCCTTTTCAGCGGCCATCCGCACCTTGTCCAAAACAGCACCTACATTAGCCATACCGTGGGCTACAGCAACTTTTACCTTTGTACCATCTATATCAATAACGCCTTCCTTTATTCCGTCCAGCCCACGGACCTGATGAATTTCAACATCCTTTAGTTCCGTTCCGGTTACCAGGTTATATGCAGTCCTTAAAGCAGCTTCCATTACACCGCCTGTATTACCAAAAATGGTTCCGGCCCCTGAGTAAGCTCCTATCGGACTATCTGCAGGTTCATCGGGCAGATTTAGAAAATCAATCCCCGAAGACTTTATCAGCCTGGCCAGTTCACGGGTTGTTAACACAACATCAACGTCCTGAACACCGGATGAATACATATTCTCATCCCTGGTTATTTCATATTTTTTTGCAGTACAAGGCATAATGGCAGCAGAATAAATCTGTCTGGCCTCAAAACCCATCTTTTCGGCATAGTACGTCTTTGTCATTGCTCCCTGCATCATCATGGGAGATTTTGCTGTCGAAAAGTTTGGAATCATATCCGGATAATACTTTTCCATATAATCTGTCCACGCCGGACAGCAGCTTGTTATCTGTGGCAAAACACCTGCGCCCTCTGTTAACCGCTGTACAAACTCTGTTCCCTCTTCCATAATTGTCAGGTCAGCACCAAAGTTCGTATCAAAAACTGCATCAATACCCAAGCGTCTTAATGCCGCATACAGCTTTCCGGTTACCACTGTTCCGGGTTCAAGCCCAAAAGCTTCGCCTATGGCAACCCTTACTGATGGTGCCACCTGAACAGTTACATGGAGATTCTTATCCTGAATGGCGTCAAGCAGTTTCCTGGTTTCATCTTTTTCATAAATTGCTCCAACTGGACAATGAGCAGAACACTGTCCGCATTTTATACAGGGACTATCATTCAGGACATCATCTCCTGCAGGAGCAATTCTTGTATTTTCTCCTCGGAAGAGGAATTCCAATGCCCAGACATTCTGTAATCCCTGACATACAAGAACACACCTGCCGCAGCTGATACATTTTTCCGGTTCCAATACTATGGATGGAGTTGATTTGTCTATAGGAAGATCTCTTAACCGCTTTTCATAGGGCTGTTCCCGAACTCCGAACTCACACGCAATAGTCTGAAGCTCACAGTGCTGATTCCTTCCGCATGTCAAACATTCATTTGGGTGAGTGGACAGGATAAGTTCCAAAACCGTTTTTCTGACTCCATGGAGTTCAGGATCATGTGTTATTATACTCATTCCCTCTTCTACAGGAGTTGCACACGCACGGACAGTTTTTGAACTATTCTCCAGTTTCACTATACACATACCACATGCAGCCCAGGGTTCAAGATCAGCATGATGACATAGAGTTGGAATGTTTACATTAATTTCCTTTGCAGCATTAAGTATGGTAGTACCTTTTTCTACCTTTACAACTTCTCCGTTTATCTTTAATTCAACGAGACTCATAACTATTTTCCCCTACATTACTATTTAATAAAAACCGCATTAAACTTGCATACTTCGAAGCACTTGCCGCATTTTATACAACCTGATTGATCAATTGTATGTACCTCTCTTACTGCTCCATCGATCACATTTACCGGGCAATTCTTTGCGCAGATAGTACATCCAACACATTTATCCGCCAAAATATGAAAAGAGATCAATTCTTTACATTTTTTTGACGGACATCGATGGTTCTTAATATGTGCCAGATATTCATCTTCAAAATACTTCAGCGTAGAAAGGATCGGATTCGGTGCAGTCTGCCCTAATCCGCAAAGAGATGCCGTCTGCATTGCCTTGCCAATGGTTTTGAGTTTTTCAATATCTTCAAGCTCACCGTTTCCCGTGGTTATCTTTTCGAGAATATTATAGAGGGTTCTTCCGCCGATTCTACAGGGAGAACATTTTCCGCAGGATTCATCTACCGAAAATCCAAGATAAAATTTGGCTACATCTACCATGCAGTCATCTTCATCCATAATGATCATTCCACCGGAACCCATAATGGATCCTAATTCTTTCAGATGAATATAATCTATGGGAGTATCCAGGTATTCAGCAGGTATGACTCCACCGGAAGGACCTCCGGTCTGAACAGCTTTGAAAGCTTTATCTCCCGGAATTCCACCGCCAATATCATAAACTATTTCCCGGAGAGTAGTACCCATAGGAACTTCAACAAGACCGGAATTCCGGATCTTCCCGGTAAGAGCAAAAACCTTGGTACCTCTGGAATCTTCAGTACCAATCTTTGAGAACCATTCCCCTCCCCGGGTTATTATTACCGGAATATTTGCCCAGGTCTCAACATTGTTAATAAGTGTGGGTTTCCCCCATACACCTTTGACCGAAGGGAAAGGAGGTCTCGGCTTCGGCATTCCCCTTTCTCCCTCAATTGAAGCAATGAGTGCCGTTTCCTCACCGCATACAAAAGCTCCGGCACCAAGCCTGATCTCAATGTCAAAACTAAAGTCTGATCCAAGGATATTATCACCAAGAAGACCCAATGCCCGTGAATCTTCCATCCCCTTCTGCAAACGCTCTATGGCAAGAGGATATTCGGCGCGAATGTAGATATACCCCTTTTTTGCACCGATACAATAACCTGCAATAGTCATAGCTTCCAGAATAGAATGCGGATCTCCTTCAAGCGTCCCCCGATCCATATACGCTCCCGGATCGCCCTCATCCGCATTACAGACAACAAACTTTTCATCAGATTCAACCTGCTTCGTAAAATTCCATTTCATCCATGTCGGGAACCCTGCTCCCCCCCGGCCCCTGAGACCTGCTGACTTTAATTCAGCAATAATATCATCGGGATTCATATCAAAGACTACTTTTTCCAATGCAGCATAGCCGTCCCTGGCGATATATTCTTCAATATTTTCCGGATCGATAATACCGCAGTTGCGGAGGACAATACGAAACTGTTTCTGGTAGAAATCAGCATTATCAACTTTTACATTTTGTTTGCTCTCGTTTTTATTATACAGTAAACGTTCAACTTTTTTGCCATTAATAATATGATTTTCAACAATTTCTGCGGCATCTTCAGGCGTAACACCGGCATACAGAGTTTCATCGGGAAGTGTTTTTACAACTGGTCCATGGGCACAAAAACCAAGGCATCCGGTCCTGATAACCTGGACATCATCAGCATTATGAATACTGCACTCATGCCGAAGATTATTATAGATTTCCTCCGCTCCGGGATTCCGGCATTCAGCACCGTTACAAACAAGAATAAATTTCTCCGGATTCATTAATTACCCTCCAACTCTTCAATAATGTCCACAGACGGTTTGTCATATATATGATCATTTACTAAAATCTTCCCCTGTATATGTTTTCGGACAATCCTTTCTGCCATTTCTCTGTCTACATTTCCATAGACTACTGAAGGCATGCCTGGAACAATAACTTCAACAGTCGGCTCAGCAAAACAGAGCCCCATACAGCCCGTTCCTGAAACTACAACATCTTTTCTTTGTTCCTTTGCAAGTGCTTCAAGAAAAGCTTCCTCTGTTTCTTTTGCACCGGCAGCAAGTCCGCAGGTACCCATGCCTATGACAACTTTCGTTTTTCCTGCAGAATTTATCCGATTAAAATCCTTTTTAAGTGAATCGCGCAATTTTTTTAATGATTCACGCGTCAATGCAGCCATACATTCCTCCAATTATTACCTGCAAACTACTTATTTTCATATTCTGCTAAAACCTCTGAAAGCTTATCTTTTGTAAGACTTCCAAAAACCTTTCCGTTTACCACAGCTACAGGAGCCAGCCCGCAGCAGCCGACACAACGCACAGCCTCAATAGAAAACTTGCCGTCATCTGTAACCTGATTAATACCAATGCCAAGAATATTCTCCAGTTCCTGAATGATATCCTCTCCACCTTTCAGGTAGCATGCAGTACCCATACAAACCTGAATATTAAATTTTCCCGGCTTCGTAAGCTTAAAGTAATGATAAAAAGTTATAACACCATAAATTTTAGCCAGAGGCACCTCCAGCATCTCGGATATTTTCTTGGCTACATCCCTTGGAATATAAGAGAACTCTTCGTGTACCTTATGAAGAATCATAATCAAATTACCGGGTTTCCCTTTCCATTCCTCAATGAAGGAAACAAGTTCCTGAGAAAAAGTTAATTCCTTAATGTCCGACGCCATGACACCTCCATCTGCATTTACAACACTGCTCGCATCTTTTTTGTTACGCTATATTATTTTTACAAAGTTTATACTAATATTCCACTTTTTGTCAATATTACGCTACATTTTTAATAACGCATATTTCAATATTTTTGTTTTATTCTCATAATTCTATATTTATTTGTTTGTATATTTGTAGTAACACATTTATTGTATTGATAGTTGGAAATTGATAAATTTTAACAGTCATATTTGAACGATACAAAAAAGCACAACGTATCGCATAATAAACTACCTTTATTAATATATAAACCGTCCCGCACAAGACAGCTTACAACAAAAGCCACCTTATAGAGAGGTGGCTTTAGCTTTGGAAAAAAAAGAGTTCTTTTTAGGGAAACTGCTTAGAGGAGGCCTAATTCCTTGTGCTTTAGGGCTATAGCGTCAGCTAAGTTTTCAATGGCCTTAAAATCTGTTTCTGTAGGCAATCCTTTAATAAGAACAGGATCAATTATTTCTACTTTAAGATTCGGAATCAAGCCTGCTAATATTTCTACAGTTTTTCCACCCCAGCCGTATGACCCGATTATGGACAGGTTCTTGGCTTTTGGTTGTAAAGCATTTGCAAGATAAGCAGCGTAGACTGCATCAGGATGAGGTCCTGCTAGAACTGTAGGTGTACCAATAACAATTGTTGCTGCATCAACAAGGTATATTGCAAGTTTTCCAATATCTGTAACTGGTAAATTAAACTGTTGAACGTTTACACCTCGTTCCACCAAAGCGGCAACAAAATAATCTACTAAAGATTTAGTACTGCCATGCATGGAAACATAGGGTATAACAACGGTATTTTTAAGAGGTCCTGAAACCCATTCTCTATAAGCATCGATGATAAATGATGGGTTTGGATACAGCGGTCCGTGACTTGGAGCTATAATATCTATGTCATACGCTGCAATTTTTTCTATATCTTTTTTAATGATGTTTTTAAACGGCATCATAATCTCGGCATAATATCGTTTCGCTGCTTCATAAACTTGAGCTTCATCGGTGACATAGAGGTCTGTTGTAGCAATATGCGATCCAAAGAAATCACAACTAAAAAGTATTTTATCTTCTTTTAGATAAGCAACCATGGTTTCTGGCCAGTGTGCCCATGGAGTAAAAATAAATTCCAGTGTTTTATCACCCAGGGAGAGAGTTTCTCCATCTTTAACGGTAATAATGGATGATTCAGATAGGTGAAGTAGATCCATAAGCAATGGTTTTGCTTTTGAGTTGGTAATTAATTTTGCATCAGGATACCGGGAAAGAATGTGAGGTAAACTACCTGAATGATCCTGTTCAGCATGCAGAGAAATTACATAATCGAGATGAGGAACATTTTCTAACTGGTTTTCTAATTCAAAGAATAAATTTGATTCAACGGTATCGATTAAAACAGTTTTTTCACTGCCTTCGATTAAAAATGCGTTATAGCTGGTTCCGTCTGGTAGTGGAATAAGTGAGTCGAAAAGACGGTTATCCCAATCTATAAAACCCATCCAGTAAATTTTGTCTTTAATCTTTCTTGGTTTCATAGTGCCTCCAATAATGGTTTTTATAGTTCTTCCCTTTACTGTATTATTATATAGCACTTGCTCATAGTCTCACAAGCGTTCGCGTTTGTATAAAGAGAAAAAAGGTAGGAATAAGATTCCACACCAACATTTCCAAAGGGTACAAGGCCAAACCTGCAGGTTTATCTGCGGAATATCCAATACGAATATTGGGTACGGCCCTCATTTTCAGCTGAACAGATCGAGATTTTGAAAATGGATTTTCAAAACTCCTATTGCAGATCTTGTAGGGATAACAAGATCATTCTTGAGCTTAAGGCTGTTTTCTCTCTTTCTCCTGTTATGAAAGCACAGATTATCAATTATCTTCGTCTTTCAAAGGTTCCTGTCGGGTATCTTGTCAATTTCAGAAATACCAGAGTTCAGTTTAAGTGGTTTGTGAGTGGGTGAAATATTTATATATCCCTTTATATCTTCACTTTTCGTAGCATTTGTGATATTTTTAACTCAGGAGGTATTCTATGATCTTTCATGTTTCTCTTGAAAAAGCAGAAGACGGTTGGATTGTTGCAGAATGCCCAGCATTACCGGGTTGTGTATCTCAAGGGAAAAACGAATCGAAAGCTATTGAGAATATTAAAGAAGCTATCCAGGCTTGGTTATGGGCAGAAGATCAGAAATCACTATCCAATGAAAATTACAATCAAAACAGTCAGCAGATTTTAGTCACTGTATAACATGGGCAGACTTAATAATATTTCTTGTGAAAAAACAGTTAAAGTATTTTTAAAAGATGGTTGGCAAATTGCCGGTCAGGTAGGTAGTCATGTTGTCATGACGAAAAAAGGTTTACGCGTAAATCTATCAATCCCTCAACACAAGGAATTATCAGTAGGGACTTTAAGGGCTCTAATTCGCAACTCAGGATTAACCGTTGATGAATTCCTAAAACTCCTAAAATAATAATAAAAATTGTTATTTTTTCAAGTTTTGATTATATCATACGTCGGGCTTGCTGAAAAAGTATTTTAAGCAGCATTGCCCCTCTTTATCCTGTATCTGTTCTTTATCTCAGCAAGTTCCTCTGAGCATATTTTATCAAGATTTAAGACCAGAATTGAGACATGAATA
>QNBL01000082.1 GCA_003641695.1 Spirochaetota bacterium | reverse complement strand
CTTCTTCCCATTATTTTCGCCTTCAGTATTCCGGCGGTTGCAATGAGACTGTTCTCGGAAGAGTTTAAAAGCGGATCCTTTGAGATACTTAAAACCCTTCCTGTATCCGATCTGGATATAATAGCGGGAAAGTACCTTGCATCACTTCTGTTTGCACTGATAATGCTTGCCCCCACACTGGTTTATCCGGTATTCATAAGTACACTGGGTGACCTTGACTGGGGACCGGTAGTCGGTGGGTACATTGGAGCAATTTTCCTGGCTGGAGCTTTTTCTGCAATAGGAGTATTTGCTTCATCAACGACAAAGAACCAGGTTGTAGCATTTATAATCAGTGCATCAATATGTTTCTTCCTCACCGTAATAAACCAGTCTCTGGTGTTTCTACCCGCTTTTCTGACCGGTTTTCTTCAGTACCTGAGTACGAGTTATCATTTCAGCAACGTAGCAAAGGGGATCATTGATTCCAGGGATATTATCTACTTCCTGACATTGATCTTTATAACTCTGTACGCCACGTATCTCATAAATAAAGAAAGAAGTTAGGAGTACTCATATGAAAAAGTCCATGTGGTTAAAATTCTCTCTTTATCTCATTGTAGCTGTTCTTGTAAATCTTGTTTCCCTTACGCTCTTCTTCCGGATTGACTTAACTTCAAACAAGGTATTTTCACTTTCAAAAGCAAGTAAAACTGCCGTCAACAATCTTGAAGAACCCCTTACGATAAAAGCATTCTTCTCGGAAAACCTCCCCCAGCCTTATAACAATCTTCCCCAGGAATTTCTGGATATTATGGAAGAATACAGTCTTGCCGGTGGAAAGAACTTCAATTTTCAGGTTTACACCATAAACAAAGACGGAACGACAACTGATAAAAAGGGACGGAATCTGAAAGAACTGGCGGAGAGCTATTCAATTTTTCCTGTACAGATCCAGAATATTCAAAGTGATGAAGTTAAACTTCAAAATGCTTATATGGGTCTGGTTATGAAGTATGGAAACATGAGTGAGACAATAGGCTCACTTGCTTCCGTAAAAAATATTGAATACCTGCTTACAACAAGGATTTACAAAATTACAAACAAAATAAGCGCTTTGCTTGCGCTTAAAGATCCTGTCAAAGTCCAACTGTACCTTTCTTCAACGCTTAATTCCATGAGCAAAGATCTTGCGGGATATCCGCAGATGATGAAAAGTCTTACAGAAGAGCTTAACGCCGAAAACTACGATAAACTGGTATTTGAATATATTGATCCCGATAAAGAGAATCTGAGTAAAGAAGCTGTAAAGACGCTTTCCCCGTTTAATCTAAAGGATTCTTCAGGGAAGATATACAAGGTTTATGCTGCCGCTGGTATTGAGAATGGTGGTAAAATTCACGTTGTCAATATCCTGAAAAATGATATCTTCGGTTATTCACTGATGAAAAAGGAAGACATTAAATCTGCCCTTAACGGTATGATCGAAAGCTCCCTGGGAATAAACAAGGTTGTTGGATACATGATTAACGGCGGAACACCTCCTCTGTATAGAAATCCATACGTTCAGCAGCAGCAGAACCAGGTTTCCCTTGACAACCTTCACCGGGTATTATCCGACACCTATACCATTAGAGGTGCTGATATCGACAAAGACGGCATTCCCAAGGGGATAAAAACCCTTCTCGTAGTGGGACCAAAAGAGAAACTTTCCGATTGGGCACTTTATCAGATAGACCAATTTATTATGGGAGGGAACTCTGTAGCCTTCCTGGTAGATACGTACAACGCCGTTGCACCTCAGAACCAGAACCCTTACTATCCCCAGCCGCCGACATATGTTCCCGTAGACAGCGGACTTGACAATCTCCTGAAGCACTATGGAGTCACCGTAGAGAAATCCTTTGTCATGGATGAAAACTGCTATGTGGACAAAAGTCAGACAGCTTCCGGAGGATACCAGGAAGTTCCTGTCTATTTTGCACCTAAAATTCTGCCCGAAAACATAGACAACAGCATCCCGTTTATTAAAAATATTAAGGGGCTTATAACGCTCAACAGCTCTCCAATAAAGATAAACGACGGAGCTGATAACGTAACGGTTCTGTTTTCATCGTCCCAAAAAAGCTGGGAGATGAAGGATACTATAAATCTCTACAACCCGATGATGGTCACCCCCCCTGCTAAAGACAAAGAACAGAGCTATCCCCTTGCAGTCTTGATCGAAGGGAAAGTGAAAAGTTACTTCGACGGGAAGCCTATCCCGACAAAACCCAGGGCTGAAGCCAAGGAGGGAGAGAAAGATACTTCCATTATAAAAACAGACAAAATGGAGGAAAAACAGGTTTTTATTCCGGAAACTGAAAACGGCAAGATCTTTGTAATAGGGACCTCCATGCTTTTTACAGACAATCTTCTTGACAAAGAAGGGAGTTCCCCCAATGCAGTATTTGTAACCAATCTGATAGACCATCTTAACGGAAGGGACGATTTTGCTATAATGAGAGCCAAGGGGCAGATCTACAATCCTCTGGTTCAGACAACACCAAGGGTCCGCTCTTTTATCAAAGGATTCAATATTGCCGGACTCCCTGTACTGGTCATTATTACCGGTCTTGTTGTCTGGGCATTGTGGATCAGAAGAAGAAAAAGGATAGAGAGTATCTTCAAAGGAAATGGAGGTTTGAAGTAAGATGCAAATAAAAAAAGAATACATCATCCTTGCACTTTTAGCTGTGGTGCTGTCCCTTTACCTTGTTTTTCATAACTCTGGAAAAATTAACTACACATTGCCGGAGATCAAAAAAACTGAAACCGGGGACTACTCACAAATCATAATGGAGCAAGGAGGATCTTCGATTACCATTAACAGAGACAACGATCTCTGGTATCTCGCCGACAGCGGTATGAGAGCAGAAAAAGGGGCTGTTGACGATATCCTCAAGGAACTCTCCGAACTGGATATTACCGATCTGGTAGCAAAGACCGGAAGCCTCAAGGCGTACGGTCTGGCAGATCCCGATGTTATCCACGTAACGGCAAAGGACAAGGGCAGCACCGTTCTCAGGAATCTGTACATAGGGAAGCTGACCACAGGAGGAAGCTTTACCTACATCAAACTGGAGAACGATAAAAACATTTACACAGCCCGGGGAAGACTCCCTGACAGCTTTGATAAAACCGAAGACCAATTAGCAGACAAGAAGGTTCTTTCCTTTGAAAGCAGCTCAGTTCTCAAGATAAATATAGAGGCCGACGGCAGTGAGACAACCTTTACAAAACAAGAAAAGGACGGTAAAGAGATCTGGAAGGATAAATCGGGAAATACCATTGATTCCGAAATGGTTCTTGACAACCTGAATGCACTTAATCAGCTAAAGTTTAACGCCTATGCTGAAAAGAAACCTGAAGCAGCAGTAGCTACGCTGGAACTCTCAGACAAAGAGGGGATTCATACGCTGGCCCTGTCACCCAAAACTGAAACAGGTTACATCGGGACATCCTCTTATGTAGAGAAACCCTTTGTTATTGACGTAAAAACTGGTGATGCCATAATGAAGGCATTTGATGAGTTGTCTGGAAAACCGGTCAGTAAGTAGCATATAGGAACAATCAATAGGGGCTGCTTTTTACCAGGGCAGCCTCTTTTTTATGCGTAAACTACCGGGGAAAAATGAAGATTTTTTTCTAGAATTTCAAAGTTGCAGAGTTCTTTCTAAATTGTCCCGGAGAATAACCATACACCTCTTTAAAGGTATGGCAAAAGTGACTGAAGTTGTTAAACCCGCAGGATAGTGCAATATCCAGAATTGTATCATCGGTAGTTGCTAAAAGCTCCCCTGCCCTTTGACACCGTAAATCGTTAAGATACTTTACCAGGGTAGTACCGGTTTCTTTTTTGAAAAGTGCGTGAAAGTGGCTCCTGCTCAATGGACAGAACTGAAGGATATCATCTACTGTTATCTGGTTCATGTAATTGGTATTAAGATAAAGCAGTACATCCTGAATATGTCCGTTGGAAAGAGGCTTGGCTATATCTCCCCGTATGGGAAGTATAAATTCTCTGTCACGGATTACCGTAACAAGCAACTCAATAAGTTTGAGACGGATCGTCCATGAGTATCCATGATACCTGTTTTTAAACTCCCACTGCATATTCTCAAAGAGTTTCCCGACTCTTTCGGACCCAATTCTGGAAAGACTTATCCTGGTTCCCCTTTTGAGATACAGTTTTATCTGACCGAGAACAAATAAAGCTTCTTTGTCCATGTTTACCGAATTTGAAAAAAGATCTTCAGAAAAATATATCTGCCAAATTTTTACCGCCTGAGCCTTTTCTATTGTCACAGCATGCTTTCTCCCTGCAGGATAAAAGTACAAATCGCCTTTTTGGATGTATTTTGCTTTTCCATCAAAACAATACACCAGTTCATGCTCTTTGTGAGTATGAGTATGGAGATCGCCCCTGTTTTTACCGTCCAGGATCATTTCACGGATAAAAAATAATAGCTTCATTAAATATACTATAGTATTATTTAGTAAAAAGCTCAACAACCAAAAACTAATCAGATAATTGCACAAAAAAAATGGATAATCTCAGAAGATATTTTTTACTTTAGCTGATATCCTGGGACAAAATTACAATTAATGTAAAAGGATTGAAAAATGAAAAGAGTAGTCGTAACAGGATTTGGAACAGTAAATCCCATGGGAAAAAACGTAAAAGACACCTGGAATAACGTAATTTCAGGCAAATCGGGAATAGGACCAATAACCAAATTTGATGCCTCACATTTGCCGACCAGAATAGCCGGAGAGATCAAAGATTTTGATTACAAAGAATACTATGACGAGGCGGATGTCAAGGCTGCAAAGAGGATGGATCTGTTCTGCCACTATGCAGTAGCTGCAATGAAAGAGGCGGCAGCAGATTCAGGAATAAACACAAAAGAAAACCCCAACAGGATCGGTGTCCTTTTGGGCAGCGGTATTGGAGGACTTAACGTCTCCTATGCAAACTCCGTTGCACTCCACGAGAAAGGTGCCAGAAGGATCAGCCCTTTCTACATTCCCCTTTCCATCGGTAACATTGCATCGGGATATGTAGCAAAACTTTACGGAATCAAGGGACCGAACCTGAGTATGCAGACAGCATGTGCAACATCAAACCACTCTATCGCTGTAGCTGCTCTGCTGATTAAATCGGGAATGGCGGATGCCATGTTTGCCGGCGGCACAGAAGGGGTTATTAATGAACTGGCTGTAGGAGGATTCTCAAACATGAGAGCCATCTCTACCAGAAACGATGAACCTGAAAAAGCTTCACGGCCCTTCGATAAAGACAGAGACGGCTTTGTAATGGCAGAGGGTTCAGCTGTACTCGTCCTTGAAGAGTACGAATACGCAAAAAAAAGAGGTGCAAACATCCTTTGTGAAATCGCAGGTTCAGGAATGTCCGGAGACGCTTATGATCTGGTTGCACCGGATCCTGAGGGGCGCGGAGCACTTCTTTCAATGGAGATGGCTCTTGAACAGGCTGGAGTCAGCAGCGACCAGGTTGATTACATCAACACCCACGGAACTTCAACACCCGTAGGTGATATTGCCGAGACAAAAGCAATTGCCAAACTGCTGAAGGGGAAAGAGGACAATGTTACCGTAGGATCTACAAAGTCTTATCACGGTCATCTTCTCGGGGCAACAGCAGCACTGGAAGCTATAATAACCATCAAGGCGATGCAAAACGGGAAAATCCCGGCAAACCTTAACCTGGAAAATCAGGATCCCGAAATTCCTTTAACTTGTATCAACAAAGATGTAGTAGAAAAAGAGATCAACGTGGCTCTTTCCAACTCCTTCGGATTCGGAGGTCATAACTCTACAGTTGTCTTTAAAAAGATGTAACTCCAACTATTTCTTAAAAACCAATGGAAAAGGCTGCCCGCAGGTTAATCCGCGGTGCAGCCTTCTTTAAAGATTTTAACAATCTTTAATAATCATCCGGTAATAGTAACACCATCCATAGAGATAAAAACAGGTCCTTCGTAAGCACCTTCGGTAATGATTGTAGACGATAATCTTATACTGTCGATTACTTTGTTGATGTTCCCGGTAATGGAACCTCCGGTTACAGGGGTTGTATTCTTTCCATCAAAGAAGTAAGCCAGTCGTATCTCTCCTCCGAAATCTCCGGTAACCGGATTCATCGAAAAGTCTGAAAACTCTAGAGTTTCAAGGCTTGGGGTATTTTTCAGTGTATCACCGTCAAAACTCCCCGGTCCAACGTGAATATTTCTGCTGTTTCCGGTAATTTCCTCTCCAAGGTATGTACCAAACTGAAGATCTGCAATTATTGAATTCATTTTACCGCGTTCCAAAACCCGTACCGGAACAGGAATTATTCCGTCTCTGTCAACAAAATTGTTTTTATCACTTCCCCCCAGAGCAGGAACTGCATCGATGGTAAGAAGGTCACCACCGCTCTGCAGCTGTTTCCCTTTATCGAAAACACTCATCCCCTCAAAGATCATCCTGGCGTTTGCCTGGTTAATAAAGTATGAAAAAAACTCAAAAAGCGCTTTGCCTTTCAAAACAACAGGTAAATCACCGGTACTTGAAAGTCTTTCCGCCTTTGTACGGTCAAGGGTATCCAAAACTTGTTGCTTGACTCTTCTCCCCATTTGTTCTGAGGAATAGTCACTAAAACGGAATAGATCAAACAATTCTGCCTCATCCTTCTCTCCACTGGCTGTAGTAGTCACGAGTTCGGTAAAGCAGGAGTAATCGGTCCAGGAATAATCGATTCCGTCTGAATTAACAATACTATGGTCATTTTCGGAGACCGAAACTTCCAGAGCATTGAATACAACCCCTTGATGCTCAATGTTAAATATATCACCAGCAATTCTCTCCACCCATTGTGCCCCATTCCCATTTCTAAAGCCATCTTTAAATATAGAGCTTTGCTGCAGAGGAGTCCGTTTCCTGGATGCTGAATTGGAGAGGGGATACCATTTATTCTTCACCGACAACGCACTGTCATAGGCAAACTTCAACTTCTCACCAATCTCTTTTTCATTCATGGAAGGGGAGATTGCGATAGTCATTGAGCCTCTGTACTTATCATCCCCTTCGGCAAAGGTCCGGTAAACAGTAACCTCAATTTGGACGGCATTCTGGAATCGGAGCATCTCTTTCTTATCAAGAATATAATATCCCTGAGTACCGTTGATCTTCTTAATCCTAATCAGCCATTCCTCTATTCCATTCTTTTTTAGAATTGACTGTAATGCATCTTTCATTACCCAAGCCTCATTTTAGTTTTTATATAGGGGCCGCCGGCAGAAACCTTTACAAATTCCTTCCATCCCTTTCCGCAGTATCCCGATCCGGACAGTTCTATATCGCCGCTTATCATGGATATATTATTAAGTATATCGGGAACATATCCGGTCATTACCACCGGAGAAGCAATTCTCCCTGTCAGCTTCCCGTTCTTTATTTCTCTGCCGATCAAAGCAATTCCCTGAAGTCCCCAGTTTTTAGGATCCTCCATACCGCTCTGTGTATAGTCAATAAGATAACCGCTATCAACTGAAGCAATCATTTTGTCTACGTTGTCATTCCCGCCTTCAAAGTATGTATTTGTCATCCGTGAATAGGCTTTATTCATGAAAGACTCTCTTCGCCCGTTTCCGGTAGGAACTGTTCCCATGGATGCAGCCGAAAGGGTATCGGATATTCCCTTCTTGAGGATTCCATTTTCTATTATAAGGGTGTTACCGGATATTACCCCCTCATCATCGAACCGGTAACTTCCGCACTGCCTGACAGGGAATGCTGCATCCCTCATGTTAACCAGGGAACTTGCAACCTTTTTATCTATATACTCCTTTCCCAGAGCTCTGTTCTTGACAAACATATCCATCTCTACACCATGGCCGAAGGCTTCGTGAGCAACCAATCCTGCAATATCCGGAGAAAGGACAACATCATATTCTCCGGGGATAATCGGTTCTGCAGATAAAAGCAGCTCTGCATCAGTAACTGTCGATTCGATTCTGTCTTCCAGGCTTTTTAGGATTTCCAATCCTCCTACTCCGGAAGCTGCCGCATAGATAATTTTTACGAGATTCTCCTTCCTCGCCATGGGAACAAGATAGGCCTGAGACCATATATAGGTCTGTTCAAGATTTCTCACTGAAGAAATAAAAATCTTGGCGACTCGTACCCATTCGTAAACGACTCGTGCATTGAAAATGTATTCTCCTGCTTCCAATGTCCGGTCAAAAAGATTTTGCAGATTTGTAAATATCTTTTCTGCTCCCGCCGAAACTGGATCAATCTTCACCTCATCGTTGAAACTTAAATTCAAAGGCTCCTCCGGAAGAAGGGCATATTCCCTGAAACCGTTTGGATCTGAATCTTCAACCGCTTCTACTATCTTTTCAGCGATCTCTTCACCAACACCGGAATCAATAAGGTTAAAAGAGTATTCATAGACCCTTCGGTTATCCAAAACCCTTGCGACGAAACCCCTTTCAGTCCACATACTCTCTTCAATGGAAGAATTATCTCCACTCAACTGGTATTTGTACCCGAAGGTGTCCGTACCCAGGACAGAAACATAGTCAAACCGCTTTTCCAGTAACCTGACAATCTTTGTTATCTCAGGTTTTATCCTTTTCAAGAATTCGGAGTCCTTGACTTTTACCATACTTTTCTCCACTATCGATTGTGCAGTCATAATATCAGCGTTTCCATTTGGAGTAAATAGAGTGGCAGTAATACTTGCTAAAAAGCGGTTCAGTTCATTTTCCTTCTTTATATCCGGCCTTTTTTTTGCCGGCATTATATCCACAGCTCTTCAGGGCACCTTTCACAACTACCTTAACGATATATTCGGTATCGGAGCTGAAGCAAGGGGGGCTTTGGAGTTCCCCAGAGAACTGCCGGGTCTCTTAACGACTTTTATAATAAGTGCCATTCTTTTTATCGGAGAAGTGAATATTCTTGGAATATCCATTATGATTGCCGGTCTGGGGCTTTTGGGCCTCGGAGTGCTGTCTCCTACCTATACTTCGATGATTATGTTCATGATTCTCTGGTCTCTTGGCAGCCATCTGCATATGACCATCATCGAACCGGTGGCCCTGAGCTATGCTGAAAACGGAAACAAAGGACACGTCCTGGGCAAAATGAACAGTATGAGATCTTTGGGAATTATTGCAGGGACATTGCT
>QNBL01000081.1 GCA_003641695.1 Spirochaetota bacterium | reverse complement strand
TGTCAATGCGTCAAAGACGGTACCACCGGATTCAACACTTATTCTTGACAAGGAAGGATCCTTTTTCAACGAAAAATTGATCCCGTACAGGGTAATACCATCTTTTATGAGACGGTCAAGACTGTCTTCAGGTTTGTAAAGGGCGGTTCCTGTTTCGGGATTGGGTTTTCCTGACTTTTTAAAGTAAGGATAGTTCTCTCCGTCGGAAAGGAGAATCACAGCTTTTCTGCCCCTGTACCGGGAAAGATCATCAGCAGCTCTGGTTATTGCGTAATAGAGTTCGGTATATGATTCCTTTTTATCCGGTTTCGTGATACGTTTAAGTGCTTCTTCTACGGCCATAATGTCTTTAACCGGTTTAGAGAGAAGGGTATACCTGGTGTTGAATACTGCTGCTCCGACTCTGGCCTTTGAAGATTTTATTTCATCGAGGAATGCATACACTGCTTTTAAGGCATGTTCCATTCTGCTTCCCTGTTCACCATGCCCCACTGGATCATACATACTTCCGGAGTTATCAATAACGAGCAGAAAGGTCATTGCTGTATCTGAAGCGCCGTTCTTCACAATCGACAGGATCTCTGCAGGGGACATACCCCCTTGTTTTTCATGCTGGATTCTTATCTCTCCGGGATCTATAGTAGTTAAAGGGATCCCCTCTTTATCGGTGAGGCTCAAAAAGCAGTCTATCCTTGATGTTTCAAGAAGTCTTCCGGAATCTATCTGGGTAATTGTCAGATTCTGGGCAATGAGCATCCCGGGCATAACAGCTATCATAAACATCCCTGTCAGGAATAGTTTTTTCATCTTCATCCGTTTCTCCTTTCTCTACTGGTTCTCTGGCGGTTATCTGGGCAGATAGAGAAGTTTTGCACTGCCTATCTGAATGACATCCTCATACTTGAGTTCCCGGCTTGATACCTCAAAGTCGTTGACTAAAACCTTTCCCTGTTCCTCTGATATAGTCACTCCGTTATTATCGGCAGAGAAGTGTGCATGGTTATTTTCTACACCCATGTAGTCCTTCAGTGGAATATGAGTCCATGGAGAGGTTCCCAGTTTTGTTTTCCGCATGGTCAGGATGTAATCCTTCCCTTTGTAAGGGCCGGTAAGAATCCTGACTATTCCGAAGGATCGGGAGTATTCAAAAACCCCCAGAAACAATCCTGTTCCAATCCCGAGGATTACGAGTCCTGTACCTCTTGAAAAAAGTTCATTTGACCAGACTCTGGCAAGGAATTCCAGAAGTGCCCCTCCCAGAAATCCTCCCAGAAATCCACCAGCCATACCTATCAGCGTTCTTCTGCCTGATTTATTTCGTATTCCTTCGAGGGACCCGACGACAAGTCCCAGTATTCCCCATCCTGCTGCTCTGGATAGAGGGACAACAAGGGATTCTGAAACTGAAGAGGTGAAGAACTCGGTATTTCCTATGAGATACACTAATCCCTGGGCTAGAATTACCGCTGCTGCTCCGCCTAAAAGTCCCAAAGCTGCTCCGATAATACCGCCGCGGATTGCTCTCTGGCTGTCTGAGAACATTACTCCTTCAGCACTCCCGAAGAAAAAACCGAAGAATAATCCAATAAAAGCTCCTGTCAGTCCGTTCCAGATTATATGCCGTCCAATTTCTTCTCCGTAGTACAGAAGGATTTCCATCACTGCCCATGATGCAAGCCCTGCGGCAGTTCCTGTCAGTAACATAAATAGTTTCTTGTATAATGCAGACATACTACCTCCCTGCCTGTTTAACTGTGTATTTTAATCCGTTTGTAGCTGAATCCCGAAAAACGGTAACAGCGAATGTCTTATTAACTGCTATCTTCAGGGGAATCGTTATTTTCTTGCTTTTGTACCGTGCTTCAAGGTTATACTCACCCGGTGCAAGTTTCCCCTGAAAAGAAGGTGTTCCGTTTAAATCCAGGGTATTTGGCACTTCTTCTGCAGAAAGGATATCATCATGTCCGTTAATTCTGAATTTAATCTCATCCCTTTCCCTGGATAAAACAAGGGTTCCCGGCAGGGGAACAAGCCCCGCTTCTATGTCAAGCGTATCCTGCCCCTCCTTTATTCTGAGGGCAAAAATCTTGGTATGATAGAGCGGGTTTTCAATCCTGAACCGGGAAACACTTCCCGATTTGAGAATTTCATTGTTCCCAAACCTTTCCCATTTCCCATTCCGTGATATAAAAATCAGATTTCCCTTTGTTATTGTCTTTCCGTTTAGAATATCTTTTACACGAACAGAAACACGTACCTTTGAAGGCGGAATATCAGTTTTATTGATGTTGATTGAAACTTTGTCCGAGTTAACTACAAAGGAGTACCAGTTCAGGGTATTCTCGATCTCTATCTTTGCTCTGTAGGCACCTCTTTGAAGGTATACAGGAGTCGAACGAAACAGGTAGCCGCTCCCGTTACCCGGAGTCGTAATTCTTCTGAAGAATATTCTACGGTTTTCCACCTCTGGAATTTTTCTGTTATCGTCCCGGAAGATGTCAGTCTTTATAAATATCCTGTTGCCCGGCTGCACCCCTGTGGGGACCCGGACGGAAAAAAGCACCGGCTCATAACTTTTGGGGTGGAGCAGGACGTTGTGGGCTCCGGTAAAATAGCAGAAAACAGTTCCAGGTACAATGACAAGGAGAGCAGCAGCAGAGAGAACTGCTGTAAAAATTACCTTAACCTTTTTGTTCGGTTTAGGCTTCTGGGGGTCTTTCCCCTCTGCGAGCCGGGATACAACATGTGAAAGTTCTTCAGTATTCCAATGTTTAAGAAATCGTTCGAGCATTTTTATGACCGGAAGTAAATCTTTGTATCTTCGTTCCGGTTTGGGATTCATGGATTTTTTTATGAATTTCAGCAGTACCGGATGGATACCGGGATTGTATTTACGCGGGTTTGTATACTTACCTTTCTGAATGCTGGATACCAATTCCGGAGTGAATGCACCCGGAAAAGGTTTTTTGCCTGTAAGCATCTCATATACCAGTACTCCAAGGGAGTAGATATCGGCTCTCTGGTCAACATTTTTTGTATTATTGAACTGTTCAGGCGCCATATATCCGGGGGTTCCAAGGCTCATCCCTTCACGGGTAAGACCGGTATCAGAATCCTCATCTGAAACGGCAATACCGAAATCAACCAGTTTTATATCTCCGTGTTTTGAAAGGAGCAGGTTAGCGGGTTTGATATCCCGGTGAACAACTTTCTTCCCGTGTGCGTAATTGAGTGCCAGGGCTGTATGATACAGGATGTATGCCGCAGTGCCGTTATCGAGATACCGCTGTTTTCTGATAATTTCATCAAGAGCAGCTCCATCAACAAATTCTAGGACAATGTAGTAGGATGATCCAATGTTGAAGTGATCGTACATATTTACGATTCCGTCGTTCCGGAAGTCCATGAGTATCCGTGCTTCTCTTTTGAACCTTTCGGTAATATCCTTGCGGCCTCTGAGGGTCAGTTTTTTAATTATAACCGGACGGTTCAAGGTAGGGTGGATGGCTTTGTAGACCGCTCCCATCCCTCCCTTTGCTATGAGTGATTCAACCTTGTATTTCCCAATGGTTTCAGGTATTCTCGCCACCTTACGCACCCCCTTTATACGGCAATGTATAGAAACTTCTCTGTAAAGAAAAAACACTCATATTCCGGATAAAAACAGCGTTGTATATCTCCGGATTATGAATTTGGACATATTTCCCCTCTGCTCTCAAGTGATACTGCCCGGTGACAGGGCGGTGTCCTCCGAACATAATGGCCTGTGGATAGTAGGGAAAGTACTCGTTCAGATACCTCTGAACGCTTCCAGTCTCTGCTTCACCGTTTCCCGTCCAGGTAAGATCATAAAGGACCTTTCTGTTTATGAGAGCATTAACAAGTTCTCCCCGGGGATGGTATCTCCTCGGTTCAGCATGGGTTACACAGAATCTGTCACCTACAGCAAACCCGGGGAGCATCTTTTCAAATACATAGTACTTTTTAAAAACGCTGCTGCTGATAAATTTTTTAAACCAGAGTTTTACCATGGCACCCTCGTAGACAAACTTTCCAAAGGATCTGTTTTCATCCAGGTTCTCGTTTGCAATATTCTCGTGGTTGCCTTTGAGAAAATGGAAAAAATCAGGGAATGCCGTTTTAAGCTCCATTACCATAAGCATAACACCGATACTCTCCCGCATCTCTTCGTCCATGGCTTTATGGGTATGGAACTCTCCTGAAAATTCATCAAAAGCCTTTTGCCATCTGCGGATTGCCCGTGCTTCTGCGTGGAAACCGTCCCCAACGCATACTACCTGGAGTTCTCCTTCCGACAGCGCCTCGAAAACGGTTTTTCTCATTCCCGGGGGTTCCCACTGCATAAGTGACAGCAGGTACCCTGTCCTTGCATGAAGATCCGGTACCACAATAGTCGGAGCAGGATAAAGGAGTACAAGGCCCCCCGGATTTCCTTTTCTGTCGGGAGGCCTGATGAACGGAGATTCGGTAGAGAGTGCAGGAATGACGCTGTCAAGGCAAGCTTCAATTGTTTTTGAATCCAGTACATCCCTGCCGGAAGCTTTACTCATTATTCTGTTAAGCACATCTCGATTATTCATCTCTACTCAAAAATCAGTGTTTTGTTTACTTCTGCAAACTCATCGGCCAGTACCTGGGTTACGTTGGACAGAAGTTCCTCTTCCGCTTCCAAAGGAAGCTCTTCCTGGACTACAGCGATCTTGTACACAGGGGAACTCTTTATTATCGGTCCGTCCCTAAACTGAACCGGTTCTCCTATAGTAATCTCACCCTTTATGGCTGATCCCCCGCTGCGGGTACTTTCGGGAACATCAGTACGCAGCCCGATACTGACATACTCAACGTTTCTGCCATCCTCACCCAAAGGGCCGAGGGTTAAAAGGGATCCTGAATAGGTCATTATCAGACCTCCCTTAGTTTCATCAGGTGAAAAGATTTCTACCTCTTCCAGGTTTTCTTCCTCTACCTGATTCATAAAGCTCGTTTCTTTTTCAAGCCATCCGCTTGCAAGAAGTTCCAATGCATCTTCTCCTTCCGGCAGCACCACCGATCCGGAAAGCTGTTTTAGATGATTCTGTACTTCCTCTGATACTTTTGCAAAAGATTCTCCCATTTTTTTCCCTCCGTTAATGCAATGTATCGTCAAAGATATATCAATTTTCCATAAAAATCCAATATTTCCGTAAAAAAATGAAAAAATGTGTTATAATTGGTAGCAGCATATTCCATCCAAGGAGTTCAAGATGAATTTTAGCGATTTACCGGAAGAAATCAAATCCCACATGGAATCCCTTATTAGTTCCTCAAATCTTTCAGATACCGGGGAATTCAGGGATCTTCTTGCAGACACCTGGGACAGGAAATGTATCCTGTTCGAGGAGCAGACCCGTTTTTTAAAGATGGAGCTTACCGACAGTTTCCGGGCCGATGACGGCAGGGGGATTATTGTACTTACCTATTCAGGGTCAATAATCAGTCTAGGACCGAAGGAGGATGAGCGTGAGGTTGAATATGCAAGTATTCATCTTCGAAGCGATGTTCCGAAAACAATTTCCATTCAGTCTGCAGAATTGAGTGATGATATCAGGACAGGACATGCACTTGTCTTCTCGAAAGGTCCCCTTAAAAAGACATCGGCGGCATACCGGATTGCTGTCTGCAATGATGATGTTTCTCCGGAACAGCAGAAAGAGCGTATCCGGGAAGGAATGATTTTCCTCACCAACGGTTTTATGAAGATCAACCGGAGTATTCATATAAATAAAACCAATATTCCGGACCAATTTACAGCCAAGTCAATGGCCAGGTACATTGCCAAGAAATATGGGATAACTGGAACCCTTGCCAGAAAGATTCTCGATGACTACCTGCTTTTAATAGAGACAGGGATGCTTCTCGGAGAAACAGTACCTTTGGGAAGAATAGGTCGTCTTGCTCTTAAGCGGAAAGAAGCCCAGAAGGCGAGAATTATAAAGCATCCGGAAACAGGGGAGGAGATAACGGTTAAAGCAAAACCTCCGATCTCGGTTCCCAAAATATCGTTCAGTTCCTACATTAAGGAAAAAGCTGCAGAGGTTACCGGAAGGGATGATACGATAGCGTAATTAAGTATCATGAGCTGCCTTACCACCTGTTATAGACCTTCTCGGCAAAACCGGTGAGATTTTCCATGTGCAGCTCTTTTCCGTCATCGAGGACCGCTTTGCCGGAAAACCTGCCGAAGACCTGATGCTGATCGGATTTTATAAGTAGAAGGTCAGTCCTGGATGAACGGTCCAGAAGAGGGCTGAACTCCAGATCGAAACGTCCCTGGTTATCAAGGAAATGCCATGGGGCAAGGTAGTCGTCTTTGGGAATGTCAAATGTTACTCTGTCCAGTTTGTGGAGTCTGCCGTTATAAAAAATAGCGTTTTCGCTGTGGGTGGAATTGTCCCCGAAACCGTATCCTATGTTGAATCCAAAGGGAAGTCCCGATATCAGACCGGAAGCGGAGCCCCAGTACCAGGTGTTGGAGTATGTCCATACTCCCCGGCCCCAGTCAAGAACTCCGAAGGAGTCGGCTGGAGTGAAAACAGATCTGGTGTTTCCTGTTGCCATGCTTCCTGAAGCGGAAAGACAATTGATCTTGCGGTTGTAGTAAAAGGCGTGTTTATTCTCTTTGAATGGGGTTGCAACTACTATGGAATCGTTGCCGGGGGGTGTGGAAAGTTCAATATTTCCGGAAAGGTCCATGCCTTCATTAAAGTTTTTCCAGTAAAAGTCCAGTTTCCTTTTATTTTCTGCAGCTGAGAACACAATTTTCAAGGTTTTGTTTTCAAAGGATGATACTCCGGAATCAGAATCTCTTGGCAGATTCCATCGCCCCAGCGTTAAGGGGGTCATGACCGACCGGCTTGTTTCCGTCTTTTTGTCAAAGTCGAAAACAGTAATGCCTGCAAATCCCAGGTATCCCATGTCGGAGAGGGTCAGTGCAATACCGGTATAATCGTTCAGTATACAGTAATAGTCCCACTCCTTAAGCCTGAAAGGGGAAGCTTTTATGTTTTCCCTGTTATAGCTCCAAAAAGGTCTGCGTGCCCATCCGGGGTTTGAGATACGCCCGTCTGAGTCAAGCAGGCTGGTTTTTTCTGTTATTTCTTTCTGCATACTTCATGTTAAATCAGTCTTGTATGCAGGTCAAGGAATAATCTCTCTTATCCTTCCTACATCCCCGGATTCAAGGCGGACCTTGATTCCGTGGGGGTGATGAGGCGAATTGGTGAGTATATCCTTCACTATTCCCCGGGTGAGTTTGCCGGTACGCTGATCCTTTTTAAGAACTATGTCCACTTTAAGTCCCGGTTTTATGGTGCTTCTTGTTTTTCCATCCATGATTTCCTCTTAAAAGTTAAGGGTTGCAAAGTAATCATCCATCGTTTCCGCGCGGCGTATCAGCTGTACGGATCCATCCTTTTTTAAAAGGAGCTCTGCAGATCTCAGTTTGCCATTGTAGTTAAACCCCATGGCATAACCGTGTGCTCCGGTATCATGAATAACCAGAAAGTCTCCATCGTCAATCTCAGGCAGTCTTCTGTCAATGGCAAACTTGTCGTTATTCTCGCACAAGGATCCGGTTACATCGTACACGGCAGTTTTGGCTGCCTCTTCTTTTCCCAAAACGGTAATATGATGATAGGCACCGTAGAGGGCAGGACGCATGAGATTCGTCATGCAGGCATCAACCCCTACGTAATCCTTGTACTTTTTTGCAATCTGGCGGACTCTGGTTACCAGATATCCGTAGGGACCGGTAATGACCCTGCCGCATTCAAAGACAACTCTTAACGGATCAAGTCCTGCGGGAATAATCAGTTTTTCGTACTCCTCTTTCATCCCCTTTGAGACGCTATCGAGGTCAACTGCTTTTTCTTCGGGCTTGTAAGGAATCCCTACACCGCCCCCCATGTTGACAAACTCAAGGCTGATATCGAATTTCTCTTTCAGCTGAACAGCTATCTCAAACAGCATCCGGGCAGTCTCTATGAAATAGGCGGGATCAAGTTCATTTGAGGCAACCATTGTATGCAGACCGAATCTCTTTACCCCCTTCTCTTTTGCCAGAGGATATGCTTCCATAATTTGTTCATAGGTCAGCCCGTACTTGGCTTCCTCCGGCTTTCCTATAATGACGTTTCCCTGCCGGGCACTTCCCGGATTGTAGCGGAAGCATATAAGTTCGGGAATTCCCGCGCTTCTCTCCAGTTTCTCAATATGTGTCATGTCATCCAGATTGATGACAGCTCCAAGCTCCTTTGCCTTGATAAACTCCTCTTCAGGAGTATCGTTGGAGGTGAACATTATGTCTTCCCCCCGTATCCCCGCTCTGTCTGCAAGAACCAGTTCCGGAAGCGAGCTGCAGTCTGCACCGAACCCTTCTCCCTTGAGTATTTCCAGGATGCTGGGATTCGGACACGCTTTTACGGCATAGTAGTTCTTGAACCCGGGAATCCAGGAGAAGGCTTCTTTCATTCTCCCGGCATTTTCAACTATTCCCTTCTCATCGTATATATGAAAAGGGGTAGGGTATTCTTTTGTAAGCTTTTGTATCTTTTCAAGTGAAAAGGGAACTTCTTTCATGTGATAAATCCTTTTTCTTTACAGTTTCAAATTTGCTTGTATACTTTCCACAGCCTCTTTAATATCCTCACGATGTCCGAAAGCGCTCAGGCGGAAGTATCCTTCCCCAGCCGGGCCGAATCCGGATCCGGGGGTCCCGATAACTCCTGTTTCGGCCAGGAGTTTGTCGAAAAAATCCCAGGAATTCATGCCGGAAGGAGTTTTCAGCCAGATGTACGGTGCATTTATTCCGCCGAAGGCATTAAGACCTGTTGAACGAAGCCCCTCTCTGATAATCCGGGCGTTCTCCATGTAGTAGTTCACAAGGGCTCTTGATTCTGCAAGGCCTTTGTCAGAGAATACGGCAAGACCGCCTTCCTGAACAATGTTGGATGCTCCGTTAAAAAAGGTACACTGCCTGCGGTACCAGAGATTCCTGATCTCCCCAGGTTCAGTATCCTCGGCAATCAGATCATGGGGAACAATGCTCCACCCCATCCGTACTCCGGTAAACCCGGCAAACTTGGAGAGACTGTTGATCTCTATGGCACATTCCTTTGCACCTTCAATCTCAAAGATTGTTTTGGGGAGGTCAGGATCCGAGATATATTCTGCATAGGCGGCATCATAGATAATAACCGCCTTGTTTT
>QNBL01000080.1 GCA_003641695.1 Spirochaetota bacterium | reverse complement strand
GTACCAATTCTCTTCCCCCTCGGGAACTTCCACCGGAAGCAGTATGGAAGGGTCGAGATCGAAATCCTTGAACTTCTCGACTGTCTCTTCGGGGATTGAGACAAAAACTATATTTGAAAGGTGTGATGTATGATTGTCGCTCATTATGCTCTATTATCCGTTGTTGTGCTTTACTGTAATATAGGAGTTTATCAGCTTTTTGTATTCCATGGGAATACTGTCCTCATGGAAGTGAATAGCTATCGCTGCAAGATCTTTTCTTCCCTCAACATTTTCAAAACGGATAGTCTTTCCTTTCAGCAGGAGGGGAGCTCCGTCCTGGCGTATCAGTACCAGAGCACACTCCTTGTCTATAAGAAATTTCGCTATCCCCTGGATAATAACTTTTGCTCCGGAAAAGGAGAGATCCCTGAGAATACAGTTCCTGGGAATTGAATCTATTGAAATCCTGCCGTTTTTGGTTTTAAGTCCCAGTCTTCTGGCAGAATCGTCGGTGATGAGGATTCTTTCTTCGGTACGTTTCTTCGAGTTTATATTGATTTCCAGCATCTGCCCAAGGATTGCAATAAGATCTTCTGCAGGTCGTTTGGTATAGGTAAGGTTGACAAAATTCAGGGAAGGGTTGTCCTTACTGTACTGATTAAACCCGGAAACTTTTGCTGAAACAAAAAAAAGCAGCTTGTCCTTTTTGTCCTCGATATGGAAGGCAAACCGGAGCGAAACAATATTGTTTGCCTTTCTAATGAGTTCGAATGAGGCAGGATCAAGATTGGCAATTATCTTGGCTCCGGTCATTGATGTAGAATAGATAATACAGGGCCACTGAGTCCCGAGACACTTGAGATACACGTGTTTGGTTAACAAATGAGTTGTTTCAATAACGCTCTTTGTGAAAGTAACCTCGATGTCCTTGTAGGTGTCATAAAAACGGTTAATTTGCTGACTGGTTAAAATGCTCATATTAATTAGATGTTATCCCTGGAAAAGGCTTATGTCAACCAAAAGAAAACCCGCGATGGCGCTTGGGAATGGATCTCTTGAACTCTTTGGTTCAAGTGGGTTTCCGCACCGGAGCATCCTGTACGATATAAAACCGCGCAATTCAACTCCGGTATATAGAAGCCCGTTCTATATAATTTGACCCAAGAGATTTTGGTATTCCCGCCCGGCCACCGCAGGAAAAAATGCTATAGAGTGCTGTCGATCAATTTGATGATCTCCAGTGTCTTTTTTTCTACCTCATCGGCTTCTTTTTCCGTTAAGCCCTTTTTTAAATTTTTTCTTTCTTTGAATAGCTCGTCTGTGAGTAGTATACAGGAAATGAGCGCTGTTCGTAAAGGATCCCTGACGCCCATTTGACCTTCTACTTTTAAAATTAATTTTTCGATATGAGCAATGATATTGTCAAAATAAACAGGGTCCTCATCAACCTTTAAGGAAAATGAAGACCCGAGTAATCTGATGCGCTTCAGGTTATCAGCCATTTTTATTTATCTTAGAAAATATCCAGCTCATTTTCAAGGGAAGGTGTTTCCTTTTCCTTTTCTTCACCAACGGAATTCTCCTCTGCAGATAATTCTGCAGGTGATTGGTCATCTTCAGTATGCAGGGAAGTATCAGAATCAGATACAGAAACAATGTCTTCAAGGAGATCAAGCTGGTTCAAGGCGTTTAAAATGCCTTCTTCAATAGTAGTCTGATCCTGCTTAAAAGAATCAATGAAGACCTCAAGCTCTTCTATCCTTTTTTCATAACCGGACAATTTTTCTTTTAAAAGATTATTTTCTTCTCTTAGAGACTTAATTACATCTACAGCTTTTAGTACCTTTGACTCCAGTTTATGAATCTGTTCAACTGATATCATTCCTAAACCTCAAGTGCCTTTTTTGCTTCAGCTACAAGAGCTGAAAAAGCTTCTTTATCCTCAATAGCAAGGTTTGAGAGGATCTTTCTGTTCAGTTCAATACCGGATTTGTGAAGTCCATTAATGAATCTTGAATATGAAATCCCTTCATTTCTGCATGCTGCTGATATACGGGCAATCCAGAGTCTTCTGAAATCCCTTTTCTTTCTTCTTCTGTCTCTGTATGCGTACTGACCTGCTTTGGCAACTGCATCTTTTGCTGTCCTGAAATTGGTACTTCTCCGTCCAAAGTAACCCTTGGCATCCTTTAGTATCTTTTTTCTTCTGTCTTTTCTTCGTGTTCCGTCAACTGCTCTTGGCATTATTCCTACTCCTTAAAAACTGTATGGTAAGAGAACTTTAACTTTCTTTGTTTCTTCAGGGCTCAACGTATCGAGGTGCCTGAGATTCCTCTTTCTCTTAGAGCTTTTTTTGGTAAGAATGTGCCGGGTTCCCTGCTTTTTGTACTTTACTTTCCCTTTGGAAGTAACTCTGTACCTTTTAGCAGCCGATTTTCTTGTTTTCATCTTTGGCATAACTAAATCCTTTACATAATATTATTCGGGCGGTAAGGAACAAGACCCCTCAACGCCGCAATTCCGTCATACGACGAAAGTCTTTACTTTTTCGGGTTTAAAATCATGGACATAAAACGTCCTTCCATGACAGGTTTTTTATCCAGAACGAAGTTTACTTCTTTTTCTGTCAGAAGGTCAATTACCTTCATGAGAACATCCCTGCCCAGTTCAGTGTGAGCAAGTTCTCTCCCCCTGAAACGGATAGTAACCTTAACCTTGTTCCCATCCTGAAGGAATTCGGTGATATGTTTTGTTTTAAACTCAAGATCGTGTTTTTCGATCTTTGGCTGCATTCTAATTTCTTTGAGTTTTATAAGCTTTTGCTTCTTTTTGGACTCCTTGAGTCTTTTATCCTGCTCAAACTTAAACTTTCCGTAATCCATCAGTTTACAAACCGGCGGATTAGCCTGCGGAGCTACCTCTACCAGGTCTACTCCTTCCTGAGAAGCTAACTGTAAAGCCTCAGAAAGTGAAACAACCTTCTGCTCTCCACCATCACCAATCAGTCTTACTTCTTTTGAACGTATTGCTTCATTTATACGCAGTTCCTTAGCAGCCAATATTCCTCCTCGTTGCAACGGTCTTATACATTGCAAAAAATTCAAAGTCAATATAACAATTCTTTTTAAAAGAGTCAAAGGGTGTTTTAAGTGTATATGCATTTAAAAATATAACTCCCGGTAGTTGAAGGCTTTTATTAATCGTGATATTCTCTTCCAGTTATGAGTATTTTTCTATTATCAGCAGTACCGCTTGGTTTTTTTCTCTATATTTCTATTGAATACAGCGGGATCATGGCTACAAAGTTGTTTTGGAAGTCTTTTATTCTGGGGGGGATATCTTTCATCGTTTCACTGATCCTCCTAACGGTCCTGGGTTACTCTATACACCCGGCGTATGAACCGGTACCGCTGTTTGTCTATCATTGGTTTATGGATCTTTTTTTCTTTGCCCTCTCGGGAACACTGGGTTTTCTTTTCTTTTATTACAGGGGTATTCTCGTATTTGAAAGAAGAAAGGACTTCCCCTTTGTATACTCGTTTTTTTCAGGGTTCCTGTCTCCTGCAGGAGTCTATATCCTTATTAAAAAATTTTATTTCCTTGATACATATATACTTTTTCTGTATCCCCTCCTGCTCGTTGTACTTGGTTTTATCACAACTTTTCTTGTACTGGAAGTACAGAGAAGTAATGGATATAGACAGATTCTTCTCTTTATTATTATGATCCCTGCAACAGCAGTACTAGCTGGAGTTCCTGCTCTTTACTATCTTAACTATCATACATATGCTGTTCTGCTTTCCTGTTTTTTGCCGCTGTTGTCTTCTTCCATATATTCAATTCTGAGGAATGATTATCACACGGTTTTCAACTCCTGATGGAAGGATGGTCAGGGGGTAAAGGGACAAAGAAAAAGGGAAGATGCCTTGATGGCGCCTTCCCTTTCAATACTACCTTCCATGAATGCTGCAGTAAATCTATGCCTGGCCGGCTGAACCGAGAACATTTTCGTTCTTTTTCTTGTACATTTCTTTAAGAGCTTCTCTTGCGGGTCCAAGATACTTCCTTGGATCAAAAACGGCAGGCTGTTCTGCCAGAATTTTGCGGATAGCTGCGGTCATGGCAAGTCTTCCGTCAGAATCAATATTGATTTTGCATACTGCGAGTTTTGCAGCCTTTCTCAGCTGTTCTTCGGGGATACCGACCGAATCTTTAAGATCTCCTCCATATTTATTAATCATGTTTACATATTCCATCGGAACGGAGGACGATCCGTGGAGAACTATGGGGAATCCCGGAAGTTTCTGTTCGATTTCTTCAAGGATGTCAAACCGCAGGGGAGGGGGAATAAGAACCCCGTCTTTGTTCTTCGTGCACTGTGCAGGGGTAAATTTATTGGCCCCGTGACTTGTTCCTATGGAAATGGCCAGACTGTCTACACCGGTCTTTTTAAGAAAGTCTTTAACCTCTTCGGATTTTGTGTACGTTGATTTTTCAGCAACTACATCGTCCTCTATACCGGCAAGTACTCCAAGTTCCCCCTCTACGGTAACATAGTCCTTCTGTGCATGAGCATATTCTACTACCTTTCTTGTAAGAGCTACATTCTCTTCGTAGGGAAGGTGGGAACCGTCGATCATTACTGAGGAAAATCCGCTGTCTATACAATCCTTACAGAGCTCAAAGGTGTCTCCATGATCAAGATGAAGAGCAATTGGAATTTCATATCCCAGTTCTTTAGCGTAATTTACAGCTCCCTGTGCCATATATCTTAAAAGTGTAGCGTTTGCATATTTCCTGGCACCTGAAGAAACCTGCAGGATTACAGGAGACTTTGTTTCAACACAAGCCTGAATAATCGCCTGAAGCTGTTCCATGTTATTAAAGTTGTATGCAGGAACTGCAAATCCTTTTTCCATAGCCTTGTCAAACATTTTTTTGGTGTTTGAAAGCCCTAATTCTTTGTAAGAAACCATATTTCCTCTCCTATTCTATTGGTAATTACAGAATACGCACACTATAAACAATGGTCAAGAGTGTATATATTTATTAAAGAAAAAGATTTGACAAACAATTATGTAAGAAATATAATTCACTATACGTATGCTGATTGTGACTGAGTAATTAAATAAGGAGTGTGGAATGAGAAAAGGCAGCATTCTTTTTATATGCCTTCTGTTGTTGCTTTCTTTACTACTGCCGTTGTCAACTTTTGCGGACACGCAGACCGAGAATCTTGAATCAAGAGTTCTTGAAACTTTCGATCCAGATACAAGAACAACTGACTGGCTGGTTGTAGGGAGTAAGTTTACTTCTGAAGGATATCCGGAACAGGTTTATACAAAATCCTGGCCGGAGGCGCTGTATGGTGCAAATCTTGAAAACAAGGATTATGAAGTTCTTGGAGTTCATGTAAAATGGGACCGTAAAGGTTACAACAATATTGAAATAATACCGGTAAAGAAGGATGATGAGGGAAATGTTGTACCAAATCCTATTCCTATTCCCGGTATGGTTAAGAAACTTGATCTTTGGGTCTGGTGTTCCAGATTCAATTATTACATGGATGCCCATGTAAGAGATTCTGCAGGGGTTGTTCATGTTCTCAGGCTTGGAGATCTGAATTCAATAGGATGGAAGAATTTCAGTGTTTCTTTTCCCGGAAGTATAAAACAGGCAGGGCAGCATGTTCCTTTTTTGAAGAGTCTGGAGCTGGTCAAGTTTGTAATCTGGACAAAACCTGAAGAAAACGTGAACGATTTCTATGTGTACCTGGATCAGGTCAAGGTTTTAACTGATCTGTTTATTACCAGGTTTGACGGAGACAACCTGGCTAATTCAAAAAAAGTTCAGGAAGTGTGGGGGGGCAAGTAATCGATGAATTATAGAGAAAGATTTTTAATAATAACGGTTATTCTGCTTTTTACAGCTTTTGGGGCTTTTGGGCAGAGTAATGCACAGGTAAAGGGGAATACCGGAGATCCGGACCCTGCTGCAATCGGGGTTGATACCGCTCAGCAGAAGCTGAAGGAAGTTTCGGTGTCGAAATTTGAAGATGCCGGGTTCTGGAAGGTTGAAATGCCCCGGGATCAGGGGATTATTACCCTGAGGAGACTCCAGGGGGGACCTCTGGACAAAGAGCCTATTCCGGATGAGAAAACGATCGGCATAACCGAGGGGGACAAGAACGTTCTCGGCATAAAGGTTGAGTTTTTTAGAAGAGGATATATCAGCTTCTTTGTAAGACCGGAGCGGCCGCTTCCGGTAGAAGGAATTTCGAAGACCCTCTCCATGTGGGTTGTAGGAAGAAATACAAATCATGTATTGGTAGTTCTTCTTTCTGACCAGTTCGGGCACAAAGCTGAGATTACCATGGGTAAGCTTAATTTTACCGGATGGAAAAAAATGACTGTTGCCATTCCCACTACAATAGTACAGCGGGATTATCATTATTTGAACAGGCAGGGAATAAAGATTGAAGGATTCAGGATAGACTGCGATCCGTTAGAGGCCTATGGCAGCTACTTTATATATCTTGATGACCTGAGAGCTGTTACGGACCTGTTTTCGGAAGAGACCAGAGATGTCGACGACATGATGGATAACTGGTAGGATAGTGTCTATAGCTAAAAGACCCTCGGTAAGGAGGGTCTTTTTTAATATCCGCATAAAAATCATCCAGACCAACCGGAGTGTTCTGCCGGTTATACTTTTTATCTTTCTTGTTTTTCCGCAATTTTCTTTTTCTGAAGAATACGGTTGCCTGTTTACCCTGGATCTTGGAAACCGCTACCGGCTTGTTGAAAGACAGAATCTCAGAGTCCGGGAAAATGGAGTATACAGGGGGTTTCTGTACCGGGAGTACCGGGCATTTTTACGGACTTCTGACACCGTACGGGGGAGGTATAAAGGGGAATACTACCTTCTGGAGAATATGAAGCGGAATGCATCACTTATTGCCAAGGCGGTGGACAATGAATACAAGGTTTCCTTCAGTATTAATGATCGGGGAATAATGCTTGGTTCTGACGATAATCCAGTACCAATACACAGGGGGTTCCCTGCGTTTTCGGCAAAACCTGTAAAAGCGGGTGCATCCTGGGATGTTTCTGGAAGCGATCTTGTTTTTGACAGCAAAGGTAATTCCGCCAGAGTTCCTTTTCTTTGCCGCTATGTATTCAGGGGTGAAGAAACCTACATGAACCGTCCTGTTGCTGTTATAGATGCCCAGTATGCCCTCAGATACGATGAAAGGTCCTACGGCTATAAAGAAGGATCTATTAAAGGGATAAACGGCAGCAGGAAATCAGTAATAATGCTCTATAGAGATGCTGCCGGGGGTATATTTATAAACTCCCGGCTTAAGCAGCGGATAATCTATTCATCAGGTGGATCGGAGGAAACTGAAGGAATCATTCTTACCTGGTACAACGGGATTTCCGCTTCTGCAATAGAAGCTTCTGATGCACTGATTGCCGATAGTCTAAACAGGTTAAAGTCAGAACCGGAAAAAGGTTATACTGATAAGGCAGCAGGAGGCAGTACGGCTGGTACAGTGGGAACTACTGATGGCGGTACAGGCAGTGTTTCCGGTTCTCCGTCTCTCCTGCACGATGTTTCGGTGGAGGAAAGCGAAAAGGGGCTTGTTTTAAAGATACAGAATATTCATTTTCTTCCGAACAGCCCGGTTATCCTGCCGGAAGAGAAGGGCAGGCTTGACTCTATTTCCTCGGTATTGAAAGGTGCGGAAGGAAGAATGTTTCTCGTTACCGGACATACGGCGGATGTGGGGAGTCAGGCGAGCCAGCAGGAGCTTTCAGTTCAGAGAGCGAAGACAATTGTTGATGAATTGGTAAAAAGGGGGTTTTCAGCCAACAGATTCATGTACGAGGGGAAGGGGAGCAGTGAATCTATTGCATCAAACGATACTAAAGAAGGACGGGCCAAAAACAGGCGGGTTGAGATTACGATACTCTACTAGGATCCGGAACTGAACAGTTTCCGGAAATTTTTATCCATCCTGAGGATTAAAACTTCCATCTCCATGTTGAGTACTTCTGACAAAACTTCGTAAGTATAACCGATATGTCCCGGATGATTGGGTTTTCCACGTCTTTTTTGGGGACTCAAGTAGGGGCTGTCTGTTTCCAGCAGTACCCTTTCAATAGGTAGTTTAGCTGCTGTTGTACGCAGGAATTCATTCTTTGTATACGTAAGATTCCCTGCAAAGGAGATATAAAGTCCGCAGTCAACAACTTTGCGGGCTGTTTCATAATCTGAAGAGAAACAGTGGAGAATCCCTCCTGCTTTTGGGGGCACTGCTTCAAGAATATCAACAACATCGTCATCAGCCTCCCGGTTATGAACAAGAACAGGGAGATTGTATTTGTTGGCAAGGGCAATCTGGCCTGCAAAAAGATCTTTCTGCTGTTTTCTGGTCCCGTAGTCCCAGTGCCAATCGAGACCTATTTCACCTATAGCTGATGGATTTTCTTTTTCCAGAATCTCTTCCAGTTCCGTTAGAAGCGAAATGGTTTCAGCTCTCTCGGTTTCTGAAGGGTAGCACCCTGCGGAAAGCAGGATGGAGGGAAAATCTTTAAGGAGACTCTTTCTGCCTGCAAAGTCCGAGGGTGTGAGCCCTATATCGATACCTCTGCTAAGACCTGCATCAAACGCACTCTGCAAAAGCATTACCGCATCCAACCCTTTCTTCTGCATGACAGAAGCATGAAAATGGGTATCAATCATTCCCGGAGAAATATGAAAATCCATAAAAAGTTCCTTGTAAAATCAATAGTCGTGTACAGTTTTAAGCAGTAATAAAACCTGTTGACCAAAAATAAAATCAACTATACTATACTAACACACATTGCCGGAGTGGTGGAATTGGTAGACACAGGGGACTTAAAATCCCCCGGCTGAATAAGCTGTACGAGTTCAAGTCTCGTCTCCGGTAAAACGTAATAAATAAGTGGAAAACTTAACAATAGCAGGCTGATTAGTACCTGGTGCAGCTTTCCAGCCTAGTAAAAGGGGGCTATCCTGCTCTCTATTAAATCAATCAGATTGCTATCCTCTTTTGGATCAAGTCTGCAGATTTCCGTTAGAATTTTATACAGTCCCCCGGTTTTAAATTGCCGGACAAACTCATAATCTTTTTCAAAGGGTTTCCCATTCGGGCCGGGAGCACTAAAGCTGACTGCAGCTGTAAATACATCCAGAATGGCTTCGAAGGGTAAACCGTGTTTGCTGCATAGTCTTGCTGGCCCGAGAATACGGTCATTT
>QNBL01000079.1 GCA_003641695.1 Spirochaetota bacterium | reverse complement strand
TGGTTTTGGCGGTGGTAGAAGCACTCATGGTTCCAAGTTCCATCGTGGATTGGGGGGTACCGGTATGGCTGCTACACCTTCCAGGGTTCAGAAAGGAAGCAAGATGCCCGGTAGAATGGGCGGAGTCAGAACTTCGGTACAGAATCTCCGGATTGTAAAGATAGATGAAGAAAAGCAGGTTCTTATGGTTAAGGGTGCAGTTCCTGGTCCCAGGGACGGTATGGTAATCGTTAAGAAAGCCAAGAAGAAGTAGAGGCAGGAAATGGAGATAAAGATCTTTTCGGTCGATGGCGAAGAGAAAAATAATATAGCCATGGATGACAGTGTGTTTGGAAGAGAAGTCAGTGAAGGTTCTATTTATTACGCCATTAACAATGAACTGGCAAACAGAAGAGTAGGAACTGCTTCCACCAAAACGCGTGGTGAAGTGAGGGGTAGTAACGCAAAGCCGTGGCGGCAGAAAGGGACTGGCAATGCCAGATCAGGAGATAAGAAGTCTCCGGTTTGGGTAGGCGGTGGAACAATTTTTGGGCCGAAGCCCCGGGATTACAGTTACAAGATGCCGAGGAAGATGAAGCGTCTGGCAATGAAATCCATCTTGTCGCTTAAGGTGAAAAATGATTCTGTACGTGTAGTAGAGGATTTTACAGTTGAAAGCGGTAAAACCAGGGATCTTCGAAAGATACTCGAGAAGCATGCAGATGGAGAAAGAACAGTTCTGGTTCTGAAGGATGATGACAAGATGCTTCGCCGGGCTGGAAGGAATATACCCTGGCTTCATATGTTGACATACAACAGACTGAGCGCTCATACCCTGTTTTACGGAAGAAAGGTTATAGTTATGGAGTCTGCTGTAAAGAAGCTTAATGAGTTTTATGGTAAAAACCAGGGGGCTGAGAAATGAGAGCGGATCAAGTGATTATAGAGCCCGTTTTAACTGAGAAAACTAATGGAATGCGGGGCGGAGAAAAGAACAAGTACACTTTTAGGGTTAATAAAAAGGCTAATAAGGTTCAAATCATGGAAGCCGTAAAGAGTCTGTTCTCTGTAAATCCGGAAAAGTGCAGTATTGTAAATGTAAAGGCAAAACCCCGTTCCTCCAGAACTAAGTCTGGTATTAGAGCAGGGAACACTGCACCCTGGAAGAAAGCGATTGTTACTCTTGCAAAGGGTGAGACAATTGATGTTATCGAGGGTGTTTAATCACCGTGTGGTTTGAACGAGGAGTAGATACGTGGGAATAAAGAAATATAAGCCTAGAACTCCGAGTCTTCGTTTTAAAACGAGTCTTGTTTTTGACGAGATTACTTCGACTGAGAGCGAAAAATCCCTAACCAGGGGTTTGAGTTTTAAGGCCGGCCGCGGTGCCGGAGGCAGGATCAGCGTAAGGCGTCGAGGCGGAAGACATAAGAGGAAATACAGAGTTATTGATTTCAAGAGGGATAAACATGGAATTCCCGGAAGGGTAGTTTCTATTGAGTATGATCCCAATAGATCTGCAAATATAGCTCTTGTTTACTACAAGGATGGAGAGAAACGTTACATTCTTGCTCCGAAAGGGCTTGAGGTGGGAAAGATCGTTGAAAGCGGCGAAAAAGCGCCACTGGAAACGGGGAATGCACTTCCTTTGGCAAATATACCTCTCGGTGTAAGGGTCCATAACGTCGAACTTCAGCTCGGAAGAGGTGGCCAGCTGGTTAGATCAGCAGGTGCAGGAGCTTCGGTTATGGCAAAAGAGGGTGATTATGTTACACTTAAGTTGCCTTCAGGAGAAGCTAGAATGGTTTTCGGCAAGTGTTATGCAACACTGGGCGAAATTGGAAATGAAGATCACATGAATGTAACAATCGGAAAGGCTGGGCGATCAAGATGGCTCGGTAAGAGACCGAAGGTTAGGGGTGTTGTTATGAACCCTCACGATCATCCGCATGGTGGTGGTGAAGGTAAAACATCCGGTGGACGTCATCCTGTTTCACCATGGGGTGTTCCGACTAAGGGTTATAAAACCAGGAAGAAAAAGAAATCTTCCAGCAAGTTTATCGTTAAGAGACGGAAGTAGGAGTGACAAGTGTCAAGGTCAATTAAAAAGGGTCCGTTTATCGAAAAAAAACTCTACAAAAGAATTGTAGAAGCGAGTAAGTCGGGCGACAAAAAGATGATTAAAACTTACTCGAGAACCTCGACTATAATACCCGAAATGGTTGGTTTCACCATTTCTGTTTACAATGGTAAAACCTGGGTGCCGGTATACGTTACAGAGAATCTTGTCGGGCACAAGCTTGGTGAATTCTCTCCCACAAGAGTATACAGAGGTCATACCCATTCGGATAAGAAAACGAGAAAGAGATAGGTGTAGAGATGGAAACGAAAAAAGGATACCGCGCAACTGCAAAATATCTTATGGTTTCTCCCACCAAGGTACGTCCTATCGCCGATAATATACGATTTAAACCGTATACCGAAGCGATGGCAATACTGGAGAGTATGCCCCAGAAGGGTGCAGGATTTTTAAAAAAGGTTGTTAAATCCGCAGCTTCTAATGCATTATCCCAGAACAAGGATCTGGATGAGGAGATGCTTTACGTAAAGGAGCTTCAGGTTAATGAAGGTCCGAGACTAAAACGGGTATGGCCCAGAGCACGTGGTAGGCGTGACATTCTTTTGAAAAGAATGAGTCATATATACGTTGTAGTAGATGAAATTTCAGGTATGGGGGAGTAAATGGGTCAGAAAGTTAATCCTATTGGTCTGCGGCTGGGTATAAATAAAACCTGGAAGTCTAAATGGTATGTCGACCCTCGGGAATATGCTGATACTCTGCATGAGGATCTGAAGCTTAGAAAAGAGCTTCTAAATGCCCCTGAGACAAAAGGCGCCGAGATTTCTGATATCGAAATAATTAGACATCCCCAGAGAATTACGATTGTTGTAAAAACATCAAGACCTGGAATTATCATTGGTGCCAAAGGCGCTACTATTGAAAAGATCGGGATAAGACTTCAAAAAGTAGCAAGCAAGAAGGTTCAGATAAAGATCAAAGAGGTTAAAAAGCCTGATGTCGATGCTCAGCTGATTGCTTTAAATGTTGCAAGACAGTTGAAATCAAGGGGTTCTTTCCGGAGAACCATGAAAATGGCTGTTAATAATGCAATGAAAGCCGGTGCGCAGGGAGTTAAAATCAAGCTTTCCGGGAGACTTGGCGGTGCTGAGATGGCCCGTACTGAGTGGCATAAAGATGGAAGAATCCCTCTGCATACTTTACGGTCGGATATTGATTACGGATTTGCTGAATCTCATACCACCTTTGGCGCAATCGGGGTAAAGGTTTGGATTTTTAATGGAGATCTGTACGGAAAAGACAGAAAGGAAGATGCCGGATTGCTTGTAAAAAAGAGCAAGAAACGGGAAAAGGCACCTTCAAGGAGTTAAAAGGTTATGCTGAGTCCTAAGAGAACTAAATACAGGAAGAAACAGCGGGGCAAAAGAGACGGTATAGCTCGTCGGGGTAATAAAATCTCGTTTGGTGATTTTGGTCTGGTAGCCCTTGAGCCTAGATGGATTACAAACCGCCAGATAGAAGCTGCCCGTGTTGCGATGACTCGTAAGATAAAAAGAGGCGGAAAGGTTTGGATCAGGATTTTCCCTGACATGCCTTATACAAAGAAACCTGCAGAAACAAGGCAGGGAAAAGGTAAGGGTAACCCGGAGGGCTGGGTTGCAGTGGTAAAAACAGGAGCAGTAATGTTTGAAATGTCCGGTGTCAGTACTGAACTTGCAAAAGAGGCTATGGCATTGGCGGCAAGCAAGCTTCCGATTAAAACAAAGTTTATTGTAAGGCGTGATCTGGAGTAGAAAATGAAAGATTCTTTTAATGATTTGACATACAATGAGTTGGTGGAGAAGCGGGAAGAGCTCAGTAAGAAGTATCTTGATTTGCGGATCAGCAATGTTATGGGTCATGTAGAGAACCCTCTTGAAAGAAGAATTCTTAAGAGAAAAATTGCAAGACTCAATACTATTGTTCATGAATATGCTCTTGGAATTCGAAAGAGTAAATAGATATTGAAAATATATTAGCGAGGCCGTGATAATGAAAGTTAATAAGAAAACCTATACGGGGCAGGTTGTTAGCGACAAGATGGATAAGACTATTGTAGTCGCTATTACAACAAAAACCCTGCATCGGCTTTATAAAAAGTATGTCACAAGGACGAAAAAGGTTAAGGCTCATGATGAGAGGAATGATGCTCATATTGGCGATACTGTAAGGGTTGTTGAATGCAGACCTATCAGTAAAGAGAAGAAGTGGCGTCTGACACAGATTGTCGAAAGGGCAAAATAGATAAAGAAGGAGTTGCGTTATGATTCAGATGCAGACATACCTGAATGTAGCGGATAACAGCGGCGCAAAGAAAGTGCAGTGTATAAAAGTCCTTGGCGGCAGTAAGAGAAAGACTGCCGGTATTGGAGATATAGTAGTAGTTGCGGTAAAGGATGCATTACCGAATGCTGCGATTTCTAAGGGTGATGTTCAAAAGGCAGTTATCGTGAGAACAAAGAAAGAGTACCGAAGGCCTGATGGAACTTATATACGTTTTGATGACAATGCGTGTGTTATTATCGATGCTAATAATAACCCGAAAGGTAAACGTATTTTTGGTCCTGTAGCCAGAGAGTTAAGAGACGTCGGTTATATGAAGATCGTTTCTCTTGCTCCTGAAGTACTTTAGGGAGAAACCATGAAAGAGAAGATTAAAACTAAGCTGAAGAAAGATGATACAGTCAAGGTTTTAAGCGGAAAAGAGAGAGGTAAGACTGGTCGGATCCTGAAGATTGATACAGTAAAAGGCAAAGTTCTTGTGCAGGGGCTTAATCTTGTAAAGAAAGCTGTTAGAAAAAAAAGTCAGCAGGATAAGGGTGGAATAATTGAGATTGAAGCACCGATTCATATCTCGAACGTTTCCCTCGTGACCAAGAGCGGTCAGAAAACAAGAATCGGCTATAAATTTGAAGACGGCAAGAAAGTACGAATTGCCAGGAAGACTGGAGAAGAAATCTGATGGAACAGTATGTACCAAATTTAAAGAAGCTTTATAAAGAGCAGATTGCCAGTGAACTCCAGGAAGAATTTGGATACAAATCTTCCATGCAGATACCTAAAATTGAAAAGGTAACTGTAAGTGTTGGTGTCGGAGAAGCTATACAGAACAAAAAGCTTCTTGAAGCTGCAGTCAAAGATCTGGAGCTGATAACCGGGCAGCACGTTGTAAAGACGAAAGCAAGGAAATCTATTTCCAACTTCAAACTGAGAGAAGGTATGGAGGTTGGTGCAAAAGTTACTCTTAGGGGTGACAAGATGTGGGAGTTTCTTGACAGATTCATGAATGTAGCCTTAGCTCGTGTTAAGGACTTCAAGGGTGTAAATCCTAATGCGTTTGACGGTCATGGAAATTACTCTATTGGTATTACCGAACAAATCATTTTTCCTGAAATTGATTATGATAAAATCGAACGTGTAAGCGGTTTGAATATTGCAATTGTAACAACTGCAGATACAGACCAGGAAGCACGGGTCATGCTTAAGAAATTGGGCATGCCGTTCAGGAAATAGGGAGTAGAGAAGAAATGGCAAAAAAATCAATGATTGTAAAAGCCCAGAGAAAACCAAAATACAGCACCCGTGCAGTTAACCGATGCCGTATTTGTGGTAGACCAAGAGGGTATATGAGAAAATTCCAGATGTGCAGAATTTGCTTCAGGAAACTGGCCAGTGAAGGTCTTATTCCTGGTGTAACAAAGTCAAGCTGGTAGGGAGAAGGAAATGGCAGTAACTGATCCTTTGGCAGATATGCTTACAAAGATTCGTAATGCGAGCAGTGCGAAATTTGAAAAGGTGGATGTAAAAACATCCAAGTTAAAATTAGAAGTGGTTAAAATTCTTAAAAACGAAGGTTATATCAAGAATTTTAAAAAGACAACAAAAGAAAATGTGAATTATATAAGGATATTCCTGAAGTACGATTCGCAGGATAGATCTGTAATTCATGGTCTGAAGAAGATATCAACTCCGGGAAGAAGGATGTACACCGGTTACAAGAAGTTGCCCAGGATCTATAATGGTCACGGTATTCTTGTAGTGTCTACTTCTGATGGTGTAATTACCGGTAAGAAAGCTTCAGAAAAGAAAATCGGCGGCGAACTGATTTGTTCGGTTTGGTAAAGCGGGGTAAATATGTCTAGAATAGGTAAATTACCGATAGAAATACCTCAGGGTGTAAAGATTAATGTGACGGAAGATATGATTTCCGTTGAAGGGCCGAAAGGTAAACTTACACAGGA
Source organism: Spirochaetota bacterium (assembly GCA_003641695.1). Taxonomy (GTDB): domain Bacteria; phylum Spirochaetota; class Spirochaetia; order B11-G9; family B11-G9; genus B11-G9. The sequence continues at coordinate 3,031 of QNBL01000079.1, read as the reverse complement.
CTATAAACCTGAAGTTTCTATCAAAGTGAATGATAAGGAAGTTATTGTAGACCGTGTTAACGACAGCAAGAGTGCAAGAGCGTTTCATGGTCTGTACAGACAGCTTATTTCCAATATGGTAACCGGTGTTTCAAAGGGATTCACAAGATCCTTGCTCGTTAACGGTGTTGGTTACCGGGCTGAGGTAAAAGGTAATGTACTTCTTTTGAACCTCGGTTTTTCAACTCAGATAGAGTATATGATCAATAAGGATTTAACAATTACCTGTGAAGGTCAGAACAAGATCATCGTTAGCGGAATTGATAAGCAAAAGGTTGGTCAGGCTTGTTCTGAGATCAGGTCTTTAAGACCACCGGAGCCCTATAAAGGTAAAGGTGTCAAGTACGAAGATGAGAATATCCGTCGTAAGATCGGAAAATCTGGTATTAAGTAGGAAAGCGGCATGAAAAGAGTAGAAGAAAAGAGTAAACGAAGAGTTAGAAGAAAACGTCATATTCGTAAAAAAATAACCGGTACTCCGACATGTCCGCGGATGACCGTTTTTAGAAGTAACAAGAATATGTATGTTCAGGTAATTGATGACGTTGCTGGAAATACTATCGCTTCAGTGAGCACAATGGAAAAAGAGTTCAAGGGTCTGAAGAATACTGTAGATGATGCTGAGAAAATTGGTGTTGCTATTGGTGATCGTCTGAAAAAATTAAAGATAGAAACCGTTGTATTTGATAGAAACGGGTATCTGTATCATGGTATCGTTAAAGCCATAGCGGACGGAGCCAGAAAATCCGGACTTAGGTTTTAGGGGGATATGGTGGAAAAAGGTAGAGATAAGGAATTTGTTGAAAAACTTATCAGACTGAATAGAGTTGCTAAGGTTGTTAAAGGTGGTAGAAGATTTTCTTTTTCAGCACTTATGGTTGTCGGCGATCAGAACGGCCGGGTTGGGTACGGATTTGGAAAAGCAAATGATGTCTCCGAAGCTATCAGGAAAAGTGTTGAAAAAGCAAAAAAGAATCTTGTTACTGTTCCTTTGAAAAAAACAACAATCCCTCATGAGATTATTGGTAATTTCAAGAGTGCCAGCGTATTACTTAAACCTGCCGCACCCGGTACCGGAGTTATTGCCGGTGGACCGGTACGTGCAGTAATGGAGGCATGCGGTATTCATGACATTATGAGTAAGTCTCTGGGGTCGAAGAACACCATGAATATATTGAAGGCTGTTTTTGAAGGCTTTAATAATATTCTTGATGCAAAAGAGATTGCTGCAAACCGCGGTAAAAATCTCGATGATATGTGGGGTTAGTGATGGCTAAGACTAAGAAAGTTCGAATACAGCTTGTAAGAAGCGTAATAGGACGTAAGCCGGAGCAGAGAAGGACAATCAAAGCTCTTGGTCTTAAGAAGATGAATAGCACTGTTGAACATGATGTTAATCCTGTAATTATGGGTATGATTAATTCGGTTTCACATCTTGTAAAAGTTGAGGAGATTAACTAGCATGGAACAGATTAAAGCTCCTGCTGGAGCAAATAAGAAGAAAACTATAGTTGGTCGGGGAAACGGAAGCAAGGGACGCAGTTCAGGTAGAGGCCATGATGGTCAGAATTCACGTTCAGGCGGCGGAGTAAGACCCGGGTTTGAAGGCGGGCAGATGCCTCTTTACAGACGGATTGCCAGAAAGGGATTTTCCAATCATCCGTTTAAGAAAACCTACACTGTCTTCAATTTAAAAGAACTGAATGAAAGATTCGAAGATGGGGAGGCTGTTAGTATCGAAACCCTTAAGGCAAAAAAAATGGTTAAGGGCAAAGTTAATCTGGTAAAAATCCTTGGAGATGGGGAAATTACAAAGAAGTTAACAGTTTCCGTAGATAAAATTTCTGCCAGTGCCAAAGAAAAGATCGAAAAAGCAGGCGGGAAAATACTCATGGAAGAAGGCAACGATGGCGAATAATGCTTTTTTTGATGTATTCAGTGTAAAAGAACTCAGGCAGCGGATTGTATTCACTTTTATGATGCTGGTGGTTTTCAGGTTAGGAGTTACCCTGCCTATCCCCGGTATCAACATTAATGCACTTAAGATGTATTTTATGTCTCAGCAGGGATCGAGCAACATTGGTATAACCGAGTATATCGACTTCTTTGCCGGCGGTGCTTTTAAGCATTTTTCTATCTTTATGCTTGGTATAATGCCGTATATATCTGCCCAGATTATTATGCAGCTGCTTTTAATTGTAATTCCCTCACTGAAGAAACTATCAGAGGAGGAGGGAGGAAGGAAAAAGATTCAGCGTATAACAAGGTATGCTACTATAGTTATTTGTCTTCTGCAGTCATACGTTGTAACTGTATATGCAAAATCAATTCCTGATGCTATCACAATGAGTATGCTCCCCTATACACTTCTTGCAATGCTAACCGTCACAGCAGGAACAGTATTTCTTATATGGATGGGCGAACAGATTACTCAAAGAGGTGTTGGGAATGGTATATCGCTGATAATCTTTGCCGGTATCGTTGCACGTATGCCCGGCGCTGTGGTTGAATTGCTCAGGCAGGTAAAAACCGGGAATATTAATGCTGTACATGTAATTATTGTATTGCTAATATTTGTGTTTGTTGTTGCTTTAGTAATTTATGAACAGCAGGGACAGCGAAAGATTCCGGTTAACTATGCAAAAAGAGTAGTCGGCAGGAAGATGTACGGTGCGCAGAGCACTTACATCCCGTTTAAAATAAATCCATCCGGTGTAATACCTGTAATTTTTGCTTCTTCTGTACTGACCTTCCCTCTGCAGATAGCCGGAAACCTGGGGCCTGATGTAAAATGGCTGGCGCGTTTTTCATCCTGGCTTCATCCGCAGGGTATCCCCTATATCGTTATCTACACCCTGTTGATAATTTTCTTTGCGTATTTCTATACACAGGTAACACTGAATCCTGTTGAAATTGCAAAGCAGATAAGAGAAAACGGTGGTTCTATTCCCGGAATAAGAACCGAAAAAATGGAAGAGCATCTTTCCAGAAT
>QNBL01000078.1 GCA_003641695.1 Spirochaetota bacterium | reverse complement strand
GCATAATGGATGTCCTGGTAAACCCCACCAGCTTTATGCCATATATAAAAAATACAACTGCAATGGTAAGGGTAGTTAAGTCCTTAAGCAGGATTAAAGCACGGTCAATCCAGGATGGAAGTTTCCTGGGCAGAAGATGCAGGCTAATATGAAGCCCCTGTTTTACTCCTATTGCCATAGCGATAAAAGTGAACCAAGCCATGAATAACTTTGCAACCTCTTCAGCCCATCTGATTCCGGTATTCATTACATATCTCATAAATACATTGATAATTGTAATAATAGCCATCCCAACCAAAAACGCCATTGCAGAATAAACCGCTGCCAGATGTATCCTGTTTACAGTTTTGACTATATTCGTCTTAATTTTCCCCATAATAACCCGCATTTAAACCTGAAATAATTAAATCGGGGGCGCTGTTCAAAACTGCTCCCCCTTTATCATCGTCAAAAAACCTATTTCCCCACAGCTCTTATTTTTGCTACAACTTCTTTTAGCTGGGGAGAAAGTTTATCATAAAGAGGCTGCATAGCTGCCTGAAACGCTGAGTTATCCGGAAGTTCGTAGATTTCATTTCCGTTGGCTCTTACCGCATCTTCTGCAACCTTTTCATAGTCGGCCCATGCTTTAATCTGAAAATCCATGCTGTCCTTGGCAGCTTTCTTTATAAGCTCCTGATCTTCCTTTGAAAGCTTATCCATTGTTATCTTGCTGGCAATTGTAATCTCGGGAACCCTGGTATGCTCATCAAGAGTATAGTACTTGGCTACTTCATAGTGACTAGTGGAATAGTAACTGGGCCAATTGTTCTCTGCACCGTCAATAACACCGGTCTGAAGAGCTGAATATACCTCTCCAAAAGGCATTGGTGTTGCAACGGCACCAAGAGCTTCAACAAGACCAACCATGAGAGCACTTTGCTGAACGCGGATCTTTAAGCCTTTGAGATCAGCCACAGATTTTATGGGGTGAACAGAGTTGTAAAAACTTCTTGCACCTGAATCAAACCAGGACAGACCGACAAACCCGGCCGGTTCAAGACTGTTCAAAAACTCATCACCTATCGGACTATTCAGAACTTGCCACATATGCTCTGCATTTCTATAAAGATAAGGCATCTGCAGAGCATCAAAATTCGGAGAGAAAGCTGATAACGGGGAAATACTTACCCTGGTAAAATCAATTGCTCCAAACTGTACCTGTTCTATTACGGCTTTTTCTTCACCAAGCTGCCTTCCAGGGTAAACCTCAATCTTGATTCTTCCATTGGATCTTTCACCTACAAGTCTTGCAAATTCATAATCACCCTTGGTGGTGGGATAATCTGCAGGATGTGTCTCTGCTAATCTAAGCACAATCTGTTCCTGAGCAGGTTCGGCTTTCGTATCTTTGGACCCGCTTTTATCAGCCTGCCCATTTGCAAAAAGCATTCCGGCTGAAAGCAGAACAACAAGAATGAAAACAATTGTCTTTTTCATATAATTCTCCTTAGTAAAATAGTATTACATGATTATACGATGGGCACCGGGATCCTGCCCTGTTGGAAAATATTATTTTCTGTACAATTTTGCCGGTACTTTAACCTGCAGACAACATAAAATCGGCCTGGTTAGCACTTTATTGTTTCTTTATCACTTTTTTGCTCTAAATGCAGAGGGAGACATCGCTACGACTTTTTTGAATACTCTTGTAAAATAGTTCTGGTCTCCGTACCCTATATTCTCACTGATCTCTCTAATTGACATGTTGGTTTCTTTCAGGAGTTTTTTTGCTTCATCTATCCTGAGAAGGGTCAGATATTCAATAAAGGTAACATTCTTTATCTTTTTAAACAGTTTACTGAAATAAAAACTTGAGAGGCCCGCTTTTCCCGCAGCTTCCTCCAACGTAATATCCGATCTGAATTTTTTCTCAAGGTAAGAACATGCCGCTTCTATGGCGGGACTGTAATTAGCCTTCCTTACCAGGCTCCGCTGATACAGGAAAGCATTAAGAAATAATTTGAACTCGTCCATAAGGGTATTTATATCCCTAATTGACTCCAATTCCGGAAGTGCAGGCTGCTCAATTCCTTCCGGAAACTGATGGACGGAATAATGCCTGATAACCGTACCCAATTCCAAAAGATACTGTCTGGTCTGTTCAAAGGACAAATTTGACGATTCCAGAGACTCCCTTAGTTTCTGGAATACACTCATAACTTCAGAACGGCTGCCCTTGATCAATGCTTCTTCGAGACCAATTTCCCAATTAATAAAGAGCGTTGTGTTACTGTTCTTACTTAGAGCATCCTTTGCAGCAATTATTGAAGCTATTGAATCCCCTGGATCCGAAAATACCTTTCCAAAACCCATCAGGATTTCAACCGAAAATTCCTTGCCCACCTCCGAAATAATCTTTCCTGAAATCTCCTTCCAGTTTAAATTCCCCGGATCAACATTACAGACTGCATCCTCCGGTTTAACTACAATAAAGTAAATGCTTGTTAATTCAAGATTCATAAGAACGTTAAAACCCATATCACCAAGTATTTTTTTTATTATGAACGAGACCCTTTTCCGTAATATTTGCTTGTGGTAATCAGAATTAACAGCTATGGGATAGGTATCAAACTGAATGGAAACAATCCCGGCCACTCCTTCAAGAAAAGAGACATCGAGAATAGTAAGGTAGTTGTTGAACTTATCCCTATCCATTCCCCGGATTACCAGGTTGTACACAAACTCTGTTTCCAGGTACTCCTTTACCCTTTCCAGCTTCAGTCTGTTATCCTCTTCCCTGAAACGTACATGTCTTCTTTCTTCTATCCTGCTCAGCAGCTTCGAAGTTACATCAATGACATGAAACTCTGAAGCAGGCTTGATGATAAAAAAGTCCACCCCTATCTGGATTGCTTCCTGGGCATATTCGAACTGGTTAAAGGCTGTTAAAAAAACAATACTTACCTCCGGGAGAGATTTTCTTATCTCCCGGGCAGCTTCCAGGCCATCTATACCGGGCATCTTGATATCCATAAATATTATTTCGGGCTTAACGGATTTGGCTGTCACAATGGATTCCCTGCCGTTAACCGCTTCATGAATCGACAAAGCGGAATCTATTCCTTTTTTCAGTATGGCCTTTAAAGCTTCCCTCTCCAGTTTTTCATCATCTGCAATCAAAATATTAAACATCGTTTCTCCATGGGATCTTTATGGAAATAGTGGTTCCCCCGCCAAGCCGGCTCTTTATATTAAAATACGCTTCCCCCTGATATGCAATGGATAATCTGTGCTGAACATTCTTCAATCCTATACCGGACGAAGAGGATGTTGTCTCCACATCTCCTTTATATTTAAGTTTGTCAAGAATCTCCGCTGACATTCCCGCACCCGTATCCTTTACTTCGATGACAACGGAATCCCCTTCCCTTCCTACCGATACGCTGATTACTCCTCCCTCTTCCCTTGGTTCTATGCCGTACTTCACTGCATTCTCTACAAGAGGCTGAATTGTAAAAATGGGAATCTCTACACTATCTTCGCAGCCGCACCTGTTTAGAATAAAGCTAAGGCGGTCTCCATACCGGGTCTTCTGGATCTGCATATATCTGACAAGAATACTTATTTCTTCCTCCAGGGTAACAAATTTGTTTTGTTTATTAAGAGTATATCTCAGGATACTTGAAAGAGCTTCTATTAAATCGACTGTTTTGGGAGCTTTTTCAAACAAAGAGGTACGGGAGATTGTATTCAGGGTATTGAATAGAAAATGGGGACTGATCTGAGACTGCAGGGACAGAAACTGTGCTTCTTTCAAAGAATGGGACATTTGCGCAATCTTCAATTCATCCTCCCTGAGCTTTCGTTCTATTACAACTTTGTCCTTTAACCTGTTTACCATCTTTTCCAGATTTGAGGTCATTGTGTTAAAAGAATCGGTAAGGATACCCACCTCATCTCTGCTGGAAACCTTATACGCCGGAATATTGAGTTCTCCTCCCGCAACCTTCAAAGACATGGAGGCAAGTCTTCTAATCGGACGAGACAGGGAATTTGCAAAAAGATTCAAAAAGAAAAGGGATACTATTCCAAACAGAATAGTACCGGCAAAGCTAACTATCCGTACTACCTTGACCTTGGATATCTGCACAGAATGAAGCTTACTTCCCTCTTCCAGTCTCAGCTGAACAAGATTCTTCAGATATGAATCTATATAACTTCTGATTCTCCTAATGTAAAAGATGGTGTCTACAAAATCTTTATCATTGTAATCTTTGTGCTGTATAGCCTTTGTAGCACTATTCACGTACGCTATAAAAGCATAACGGATGGCACTTAACTGGAAATAGATATCATTGCTGGTATTACATATTTTCCAGACTTTATCCCATTTTTCCCATACTGCCGGAATGGAATTTTGAAATACATCGTGATACGATTCGGAAGAATACAGAAGATAGTTTTCCAGAGCATTATTGTTTTCAGTAAGGGCATTGTTAAGATCATGAATAAGTGTGTTCTTGATCAGATCCAGTTCGTATATCTTCAAATATCTAAAGGCATTTACCAGGGTGTAAAGGTTCAAAAGACTGATGAGCAGTATAATTATTGAAAAAAATATCATGAGCTTGCGTTTTATCGAAAGCTCATACCAAAAATTTTTAAGTGATCTCATTCCTACCCCGCCGGGAATACCGCCTTTATGTGTCTTTCATAGAGATTACCTGTGACATTCTTTGCAATAATGTCCCTGTTTTCTTCGAGGGCGTTCAAAAACTCTTCACCCATCTCAGCTGCAACCTTGTAACCTACGTGGAGCAGCTGTCTCAGGTTCAGATTGTAGGCAGGGTTAGACTGATCATGACGCAGAGCGGTTGTGTACTGTTCCGGGGACCAGAAATCCACTTCGTCGGGAGAAGGGAGCTCTTCCGCATCAATATCTATAACATCCGCATAGGGAGCTGCAAGTTCATCATACCGCTCATAGGCTGAACGATATACCTTTTTGGCAATAACCAGACCGTCTCCTCCGGACTCTGCAAGTCCGATCAGTTCTTCAAGCCAGGTTGTTCCTGCGGTTTTTATATGAAGCCCGGCATTGTTATCCTTTAAAGCCTTCTTTATTACAGGATAGATTGAAAACTTGTCACTCCCGGAATGGACACTCAGCTTAAGGGATTCGGGAATATTGAATTCTCTTACCGCAAAGGCCAGTACCTTCAAATCATCGTTAAACTCCTTTTCGAACTGTTTTATGTCGCCTGCATAATCCACCCCTTTGTTAAATCTACCCGTAAACTTGGGTGCTATTGTCTGCAGGGGGATACCCTCATCAGCAAGAGCAGCGAGGATAAATAAAAGTTCCAGAGGAGTCTGCGGGGATTCAGTCTCATCCATCGAAACTTCAGTTATAAAGTTACCTTTACCCTTTTTACCCTCTATTTGCCGGTAAAGCTTTCCCGCTTCGCTTACCGCAAGAAGGTATTTCCGGGCTATGGACCTTAAAAACTCTTCAGTTACATCAAAGGGAGAGTTAATCCCCTCTATGGTCAATGGTCCGCAAAAAGATCTGTACTTTTCAATAAAGGCATCAAGCTTCTCCTTTGATACATCTTTTCCAATAAATTCTGCAACATCAAGGGTGAAGAAATCTGAAGATTCCAAAAAAAGATCAACCGTTTTCATCCCTATATGATCCGCATCCACATAGTACGAACCTTTCCAGTTCAGTTTTTTTACCGCTGTATCAGCAGCACTGCGTACCGATGCCGGATCGGTATGGATAATGGAATGTTCCCTGTAGGATTTATTCCATACAATGGCTATATCGAGCCCCTCATCAAAGGCCATTTTTACAGCAGCTAACTGAGCTCCTGCTTCCTTTGCGAATCTGTCACCTGTACCCACCGAATATTTTTCAATCTTCATTTTTACCCCCGGCACTTTCGTTTAGTTGTTTTTATCAAAAGACAACAAAAGTATACAGGGTGAGCGGGCAAAGAATCAACAGCAGGAATCTACACAAAATAGAATTAAAGTACACTATTTGGGATAGTTTCCCGCTTAAGATTACCCAATACACCGGTAAAGAGGATAAAAATGGATCATTATCATGTTGAGGTCCTTCCGCCGAGACAGGATGTAAAAAATTAATGAGAAGTATAACAAGATCGTGGATGCCGGAAAAACTCCATCTTCTTTCGGACTGTGTCGACTCTCCTGATTTATCGCAGTATCCCAGAAATAATCTTGATATTCCTTCAACTTTTATAAATTTATTTTATGGCTACTATAAATTTTTCTTATAGTTTGGTAGGATGCAGCCAAACAATGAATCAGTAAGCTGGAGGAAATGATGATTGCGGGAGCATTCCACATAATCGGAAGTTTGGGACTTTTTTTATACGGAATGAAAGTTATGAGCGACGGTATCCAAAAAGCAGCCGGGGAAAGGCTGCACAGCATCCTTAACCTGATGACAGTAAACAGATTCACTGCTGTCTTTACCGGATTTTTCATTACAGCATTAATTCAGTCATCGTCGGCAACTACCGTAATGGTAGTCAGTTTTGTCAACGCCGGTCTACTCAATCTTGTTCAGGCAATCGGTGTAATTATGGGTGCAAATATCGGTACGACCGTTACGGGGTGGATCGTTGCCATTATCGGGTTCAAAGTCAAAATTTCCCACATTGCCCTCCCTGCAGTCGGGATTGGACTCCCCCTGCTTCTATCAAAAAAGATGGGAAAACAGGACTGGGGAGAAGCAATTATTGGTTTCGGACTCCTTTTTCTTGGTTTAAGTTTTCTTAAAAATGCTGTTCCCGATATTAAAAACAACCCGGAAGTTTTACAGTTTGTATCCGGATTAACAGGTTACGGAGCAGGTTCCTTCTTTATCTTTGTACTGATTGGTACTTTTCTTACAGTCATCGTTCAATCTTCTTCCGCTGCAATGGCCATTACCCTTACAATGGCAAATGCAGGGTGGATAGATTTTCCCACTGCCGCGGCTATCATTCTCGGAGAAAATATAGGAACCACAGTAACAGCTTTTCTGGCATCTGTGGGAACAGGCACAACCGCACGAAGAGCCAGCAGGGCTCATACCTTGTTCAATCTTTTCGGAGTACTCTGGATGGCATTTCTCTTTCATCCCTTTCTCAATCTTGTCAATGCCATGGTTCCCGGAGATATCTTCAACTCAGGCTCAACATCCTTGATTCCGGCTCACCTCGCCATGTTTCATACTCTTTTCAACGTGATCAATACCCTTGTCTTTATGAGCTTTACAAGAACATTTGCAAAGATTGTAGAAAAAATAGTTCCTGAAAAAGAACATGAAAAGAACGAAAAGTATATCCTGAAATATTTCTCCACAGGAATCCAGGGAACCGCGGAACTGAACATTCTCAAGGCAAAAACCGAAATCGACAAGATGGCAGAAATTATATCCGGCATGTTCCAATCCTTTAGGAAGATGGTGGAAGATCCCGGTGCAAACAATACAAAGCTCCTTGAGGAAATCAGGAAAAAGGAAGACTATACTGATCAGATGCAGGAACAGATCACAATCTTCCTTGCCGAATGTGCCAGCCAGGGACTTAATGAACAGAGTACAAGAAATATTACAGCCATGATCAGAATTGTTGAAGAAATGGAAAGTATTGCTGACAGCATTTACAACCTTGCAGTACTGTCTAAAAGAAAGAATGAAAAGAATATAAGATTTGTAGAAGCTGCAGAAAAGAGTTATCTTCCCTATGTAAGTCTCGTAAACGATTTTCTAAGTTTTATATCCGCCCATACAGGAGCACCAATGATCAAACCCGAACTGGAATCTGCACTCATGTTCGAAAGAAAAATTGATGCCATGAGAGATAAAGAAAAAGAGGCTGCTCAGCATAGAATGCAGAAAGGCAGCGATGTAAGGAGTGAACTTCTATTTGTTGATTTTATCAAGCACCTTGAACACATCGGAGACCACTGTCTGAATATTGCCCAGGCACTGAGATCGGTTAACAGTCCTTTTACAGCGGAAGGAGTATAAAAGACAGGAGCTACCGGTTAAAAGAGGAATCAATCTTGAGCTCGGACCGGTACTTCGCAACAGTTCTTCTGGCAATGTTGATCCCTCTGCTTTTTAGAATATCGGAGATCTTCTGATCAGAGAGTTTCTTTCCGGTATTATTTTCCTCAATAATTTCCCGGATAATCTCTTTAACACCACCCTTTGAGTATCTGGAACCTTTGGATCCAGCTCCCGATATGGAATTGGAAAAGAAATACTTGACAGGGAAGATCCCCCATTCGGTCTGGATATATTTGGCATTCGATATTCTTGAGACCGTCGTTTCATGAACGCCGACCTCATCAGCCACATCCTTCAAGGTAAGGGGAGCAAGATGTTTCGGTCCCTTCATAAAGAAATAACGCTGAAACTCTATAATTGCCTTGGTTATCTTAAAAAGAGTCTGGTTTCTTAACTGAAGACTCTTTATAAACCAGCGGGCATCCCGGAGGCTGTCTTTGATATACTTATGCGCGTCATAAACCTTTTCACCGCTTCCTGTATCCTGTTCTTTTTCCTCAAAGAAAGGTGATATACCCAATACAGGAATATCCTCTTCATTGAGAGTAATAACAAACTCCCCGTTTTCTATCTTTACGGATAAGTCTGGAATAACATACCGTGGAGGTTCGTTGGAGTATAATCTTCCCGGATACGGATTAAGGGTTTTAATATAAGCTGTTATCTCTTCAACATCTTCCGGAGTAATCTTCAGCTTTTTTGCAATTTCTCCAGATTTCCCTTTTTTTATAAGGGGCAGGTAATCTTCTATTACCTCTGAAGTCTTATCCGGGGCATCCCCTTTAAGTCTTACCTGAACCAGAAGTGATTCCTTGTAATCCTTTACACAAACTCCCTGGGGATCAAACTCCTGAATTAACCTCTCCAGCTCCGGAATAAGAGAATGATACTCCTCATCGATAAAGGTGCGGGGATCTTCGAGATGAAACCCATTCTCATCCAGGTTCTGAATGAGCAGTTCTCCGATCTTGTAGTGCAGATCATCAAGAGGCTGTACAGCAAGCTGGGCTAAAAGATGTTCCTGAAGAGATTCCCCTCTTGAAAGAGCACCTTCGATAAACTTTTGTTTTGTATCCGAAGCTTCATTGTTGTAGGAACGCAGGTACCCGGGATCAGAAGAATTCTCGAAGTAATCCCAATCATCCTGAGGGCTTGCCGGTACCTCTTCTATGGAGGCGGAGGGGGCTTCTTTGACAATCTCCAGTGCAGGGTTTTTTTCAATCTCCTCCTGAATTTTAGTCCGCAGATCAAAGAGGGGCAGTGCCATCATCTGAATGGACTGATACATTTGAGGTGACATCTTTAACCGCTGCTCCTGAATCAGGACAGGTTTCTGGTACTGCACTGCAACTCCTTCTTCCTCATAATGCAATACCAATTGAG
>QNBL01000077.1 GCA_003641695.1 Spirochaetota bacterium | reverse complement strand
TTGGGTTTTTTGTTTTTGAAAGGAAAGAACTTTCCGGGGAGTGGATAGATAGGGTAACCGGTCTGAAGGGAGGCTCTGCCCGGTATGCGGGGTTGAAACATCCCGGTATGGAAACTGCAGTTGAACTGCTGCAGTACATTAACCCGGTGTCTGTTCTGTGAGTATATTAAGGGTAGGATAATCATGAAAGAGTTCACAGGAAAGCAAAAGTTATCTTTTCTGTTTATTGCAATAGGGGCTGCTCTTACTGTTGCAGCATTTATCGCTGGTATATCGGATAATCTTCCGGGGATACTGCTTCTTTATACAGGGATAACCGCTGTGGTGGTGGGATTTGTTCATCCCTGGCGCAGTGTGAAAAAGTTTCTAATCCTCCTGGGGACCTCCTTTGCCGGATTTTTCGTATTTGTGGTTCTGCACAACGGGATGTATGCCTTTGGTATAAAAGCTGCCGGGATTGCCCTTCTCAGCCGGATCTTCAGGATTTTCGGCGGTATTTTCTTTCTTATCGCAGTCCTTTTATGTCCTGTGGGAATACTTGTCGGCAGTATCGGGAGTATTATAACTTTTATCCTGAGTAGAAAGCGGAAGCTCCCGGACGAAGAAACTCCAGCTCCTGGTTAGTTTTTTGATATTTTTTTACTAATCTCGGCTATATTTTTTTCCATTATTTTCATTTTTCCGGTAATGCCGTTCATGCGGTACTCAATTGAGTTGAGTATCCAGAACTGAAAATGGTTAAACTTGTACTGGGAGTGAATCATCCACACTATTTTAATGGAAACAAGAAGAACACTTACCTCCAGAGATATGTAGGATGGCAGCCAGTGGGTGGTAAGTTCAAGAATAAAAAGTCCTAAAATTATGCTCAGGAAAACAATGTTTATTATCATGTCCACACTGGAGTAAGCGGTACCGCCGATCTTTCCCAGCATCATTTTTATTTGATCTCTTTCCCTGTTGTATTCATTGATTTCTTTTAGGATCTCTTCTTTTTTCCCTTCCAGTTCTTCAAATTCTAATGGGTCCATCATTTACTCCTATATAAACCAGATTACAGCTGCATAAACTGCGGCCACCGCCATGAGTACAAGCACCGGCGGAATGATAGCTGTCAGGCTTTTTGCAAGGTTTGTCTTGAAATATTCGTTGGTAACTATAAGGCAGACATGAACCGGGGAGAGCATTACTCCCATAAAACCGAAAGTAAAGGCGAGTATAACGGTTGAAAGCAAATGGGAGAGGTTCGGTGAACTGCCCAGCAGTGAGATAACTATAGGCATGGATGCTCCTACGAAACCCACAGATACTCCGGTGGTAATTCCGCTTATAAAAGGGATGACAAGAACCAGAATAATCAGAGGAATCCCTACGTTGTTGAGTTCTACTCTCATCTGCTCCATTAAAAGGGTTCCTCCGGGGAGACGTGCTTCGATAAAAGCACCGTATATTCTCACCAGGATTACTATCAGCACCATGGTAAGAGCTTTTTTACTTAATAAAACACTCTTCCACTTCTCTTTGGTAAGGGGTCTCATAATCTGGAGGGAGAGCATTGCAGCAAGCAACCCTATGGTCATGGGGAGGTATTTGCTGAGTTTTGAGATCCCCGGAAAGAATATCAGTAATATCGCATAAACGGTTATTACAATGGTTATCGGAGAGATCAGCTTAAGAAAATGATGTTCTGCGGCAGTTTTTTCACCGGAGACTTGCGGTATCTTTCTCAAAAAGAAAAAATAACCCGTTACAAGCGATGCGAGGGTTATGGGTAATCCAAGAAGCATTAACTGATATATATGAAGTCCGCTTATATCAGAGGTAAGTATCAATCCAGGGTACAAAGGCCATGTATACTCCCAGATATGACGGAACCAGTAATTGATCCGGGTTTTCTCAATCGGTTCAATTTTCTTTTCTTCATCACTATCGTCTACCAGAGGGGCTGAAAAGAGTGCTCCGCCGGGCATTGGAAGAAGTCCTATTACTGCAGGCAGAACGATCAGTGACCCTTTAAAGGAGAGGGAGGCTTTTAACGTTCGGACAAGATCGTTCATGATTCCTGCCTTTTCCATCTGGGATGACAGCCATATGACCAGTACAATTATCAATGAGAGAAAAGCGTTGTCCATGCTCATGAAACGGTCCCAGGTGATTTCTGCTATAGTGTTTATACTCTGCCCTGTCCAGAAAGCCAGAACAATAGTTCCAATAAGCAGGGATAGGGAAAGTTTTTTTAAAAACTTGTTAACAACGAGAATAATGGTCAGTGAGACCAGAATCTTTACAATAACCGGCATTTTTACCTCTGTCAGTTTTCTTCTTTTCGGGATAATTTATCCATGATGTTTAGAAAAGCATCAAGCCCTACAGCATTGAAAGGATTGCTTGCGGCATCATTTCCGCTTCCCGTAATCATGATCTGCGGGAATTTTATTTTGGCCATTTCTTCTGCAATACCGATAGCCTTTTCTTTCTCTATCAATGCCTTGTCTTTCGGTGCCAGACCAGCCCGTACCAAGAGAGTGGCTGCTTTTGCTTCAGCTTCTTTCTGGATCAGCAGTGCTGCTGCATCCTCCTCGGCTTTCTGCTTTCTCAATTGTGCAACTTCGTATTCCTTTTGAGCCTCCGTTACTGCCTTAATCTTTACTACTTCCTCATCCGCTTTTGCCTGAGCAATCCGTGCTTTTCCCTGTTCCTCAGCGGTAATGGCATCCTGCTTGGCTCTTTCGGCATTTGCCTGGGCTACAATTTTCTGCTGTTCAGCCTCTTTCTTTTTTGCAATAAGTGCATCAATTGTCTCATCGAAGTCTATATCCTTGATAACAAACTGCAGGATCTGTATGTTATATCTTTTAAAAGGGGAAATTTTCCGGATAATGGGATTCCCGTCCTTATCCAGTTTTACCTGTACAGAACGCTCGATAAACTCTTTCCCGTCGGGATTAAGGTATTTTTCCTCCTTGGATTCGGTTTCGAAAATTCCCTGTCTGATCTGCTGTTCCGCCAGAGTGGTAAATTCCGATCTTCTTGAAGAATAAGATTCTTCCGCCTTCATTAACGTGGCAGTCTGCATAAGGGCTTCGGTAACAACCTGCCGTACCAGATCGCTTTGAACTTTTGCATAGTTCTTAAAGTCCTGATGAAGAAGGAGCTGGTCTTCTTCCACCATGGATAGTCTGAATTTTATTGATCCGGAGATATCAGCTGTCCCGCCGTCATTAAAACGGACTCTTATAGGGTCTGCTTCTTCTCCTGATCCTCCTTCAAGAGTTGATTTGCTAAAATAGTTCATATCCGAGATTTGGTAGGTTGTAACCGTACCGAAAAGTTTGAGATATGTTCCCGGTTTGTCGTGAACAGATATTTTCCCGGTTATAGCAGCCTGTTTTACCTGGTAGTAACCTGCTTTGTTTGTAACAAATAGATAGCTGGAAAGAAAGTATACTGCCGCACCGAGAATCAGTACTATAACTATCGTTCCCAATAACTTTTTCATGGTATTCTCCCTTTGTTCAGTGTATTTATATTTTAGTATGTAAACACACTATTGTCATTGACTTGTGGGTAATTATTTTATATTTTATCCATAAACAAGGGGATGATTTGGAAAATAAAAGAGTGGTTGTTCTGGGAGCAAGTCCGAAACGCGGCAGGTATTCAAATATGGCGGTGCGGCAGCTTACCGGGACTGGATATGAAGTAATTCCTGTTAACCCGGCCTACGAAGAAATAGAAGGTGTACCAACGGTACCGGATCTTAAGTCGATTGATAGTGAGGTTGATACCCTTACCATGTATGTTAATCCCCGGCTTGGAGAAAAGGCGGTTGATGATATCCTGTCAATTCGCCCGAAAAGGGTTATATTTAATCCTGGGACGGAAGCCCCCGGTTTGATGAAAGCCCTTGATCAGGAGGGGATATTCTATCTTGAGGCTTGTACGCTTGTTATGCTGAGTACCGGTCAATTTTCAAATTAAGAAAGTATAGTCATCTGTGAAAATAATTGTATACTAAAAGATAACCTGATGATGAATCAGTACGCCACAGCCTGAAAATACTATTTATTTTATTGTTATATAAGTATTTAACAAAGAAATCTTCCCCGATCTATTTGGCATGGTTCTTGCTAATTAATTAGAACATAAAATTAGTAAAGTGAGTTAGGCGGATTAATGACAAAGGTAGCAGCAGCACAGAGCAGAGCAGGTATAGAAGAATTAAGAGTTGAGTTTGTCAGAAAGTCAATCCATATGATGGTTGCGGTTGTTCCAACCCTTGCCAGGTTCAGTGTCAGCTTTACCATGATGGTTCTTGGTGCAGGTTTGCTTTTATATACATATTCGGAATTGATGCGGATCCGGGGATTTTCTTTAGGGTTTATAACAAAGGTTACTGAATCGGCATCCCGGATGAGGGATAGGAACAGATTTGTGTATGGTCCGGTAACTCTGGGGTTGGGGGCCATGATGGCCCTGATGCTGTATCCCGAACCGGCAGCCGCCATGGCAATATATGCGTTGGCATTCGGCGACGGATTTTCCAGTCTTTTCGGAAAGTATTTCGGTAAGGTTAAGATCCCCTTTACCGGTGGAAAGACGTACGCGGGAAGTTTTGCTTGTCTCGTTTCGGTGTTTGTTATTGCATACGGGATTTCAGGATCCTTGAGAGCTGCGGTAATAATAGCCCTGGTATCGACTTTCCTGGAAATGATTCCTTCGAAGGATCTTGATAACCTGATTATTCCCGTTGGAACAGGGCTTGTTACTGTAGCGGTAATGGGGCTGTAGATCTAAATCCAGTGGTATATTTTGTTGAAGGTATAATGTATCAATGTTAATCCTGTACCAAGGCAGAAAAATCCCACGATAAGATATATCCCTCCGGTCAGGGGGAATACCAGTTCCATTCCAAGTGCAAAAAGTACTGTACCCAACCCAATAATAAAAAAATATTTGTTCTTGTTTATGTAAGCTGCTGCAAAGTAGTTCAGGAGGGAGAGGATGTAAAGACCATAGATAACCTTCTGTATAACATAGGGTGTTTTATTACCGGGAAGCAGGATGTTTGCATTAATAGAGTAATCAATAGGTACAGAAGAAGAGAGAAGAATTGAGAATATAAAGCTTAATCCCAGAAAGATATTCTGTTTCTGTACAGGGAATCCGGTAGAGAACAAGCCGGATATAAAGAGTGCAAGGGCTGATATAAGCTTTCCGAAGTATATAACCCTCGGAAGAACCAGGTAAATTCTGTACATCCATCCGTAAAAATAGGAAAGGTAGATAACCGCTCGCAGTCCCTCCAGCGATAAGGCAGCTACGGCAACAAGTATGAAAAACACCTCAGGGGAAGAACTTTTCTTGAAGAGGGACTTAAAAATAAATACTGCAAGGAACGATGTCAGTGTCAGGACAAAGACAAGATTCAAAGCGGTTCCCGAGACATATTCAGGAATAGTTCCGCCGATAAAATCATGGGCATTTACCGCTTTCAAGTAGAATTTACTCGCCGCCAGTACACTTCCAGATGTTATAATCATAAGAAGGGATATTCCTATTGCTGCGTAAATACTGTAAATCCTGATTTTCTCTATCATACTGTTATTATAGCATAAAGGTTGAAAAATAGTAAAATTAGCTATAGAGGAAACTCCATTCCTTCGATATACAAAGAGGAGGACTTAAAAAAAAGATGAAAAAGATAGCCCTTATAATTGTGTTACTGTCGAATTCACTGTTTATTTTTGCAGGAGATGTTGCAACATATATCAACTTAGGATTTTCTGAAGATGCAAATGTTTTTATGTTCGGTCAATACGGCATCAGTGAAGACACTATGAAGACATATGCAGATCTCTATGCTGTTAATGTAAAGAAAAATGTATTCGTAAAGAACGGAGTAATGGAAAAGGTCTTTCCTGATAAAATATTTTCCGGGCAGGATGGAATTGGCGGAATGCTCATGCTCCTCCATGATTCCTCTGATCTGGTAGAACGTTACAAGATCAATCATGTAGCAACAGGGAGGGTGGTTTATATCCTTATAGATGGAGATGCTCCAAAAGAGAGGCTTGAGTTTAGAGATTTCAACAAAGGAAACAGATATGTTCTTACCCTGGTGCAGGAGAAGTTCGGCACCAAGGATTCGGTAAGTTCTTCCTTTCATATAAACGTTGCAATTACAGACAAAGAGGATAACACCGAAACCTTTACCGTTGGACTCCCGAACTATAAACGAAAGGGAGTTACAGGCTACCGGATTAAGCAGATTGTTTTCAACCCCGATGAGACAGCATTGATAATAGTTGTGGAAAAAGATCTTTTCTCGGCGAAAGAGGGAAAGAGTATCAGATATATGGTTGAGACGCTGCCGTTACATTAGATATAGTCTTTTATTTCAATCTCTTTATGACCTTTGTCTCTGAATGAAAAAAGGTAAGCACTGTACCCTGCAACAGCTGTATCCAGGAGAACACTGAAGCTGATAAGGAGCGTGCTTACTGGAAAGATAAGAAGATATCCCTCTTCAATTCCTTTCCCGTAGTGTTGGCAGATATAAGCTAAAGCCACAATAACACCGACCCCCGGTACCGTCCCTGTAAAGAACGATGTCCCCAAACTGAACAGCATAATCCATATAACAGTTCCGAAAGTAAGTCCCAGAGAGGAATAGGAATTCAGGATGAATACAAAAGCGGTGGCGCTTACCATTGCCGTTCCTGCTTTTCCAAAGAGGGTGAACAACGGAAATACCGAAGCTCCGATTTTTCTTGGGATGCCCATATTCTCCTTACCGCTTCTGGTCAGACTTAACAGGGTAAGGTAACTGTTTCCGGTAATAAAAGCTGAGAGGAGAGGTGCTGTCATTGCGTATAATATTTTGTATGGGTTCTGCTTGCCGCTTATAAAGTAGAATATAAGGGGTAAAATCCCGAAGATGACCAGTATTGAGTTCAAGGAAAGAATGGCGAGGAGCTGCTTAAAGAGCTCTATTTCCGGAGTATTGCGGATTTCCAAAACCATGGTTGCGGAGAGTATTATGAAACCAAGACCGATAACCTCGGTGATGAATATTCCTATATGGTAAAAAATTCTGGACATGGCATTAAAGAGCTGATAGGCAGGTCTTGTCATAACCTTGTCGAAGGAGAAATTGAGTCCTATTACAAAGGAAAGGAAAGTCAGGGGAATCAGAAAGTTCCTGTTGGATGAAAAAATGGTAAAGATATTCTGGGGGAAAAGATTTCCCAGGATATCCCTGTAGTTTGGAAAACTTTCAACAGTTCTGCTCTGAATAATTATGGGAATCCTCTCAGGAGAGAAGAACAGAACGGTAAGAGTACCGAAGATTACAAGGATTATTCCGGATGCAGCAATTGCCAGAAAGGATTTCAGGATTACCCGTAACAGGATTTTCTCCTGGCGCATCTTGAATATCGAGTAACCAAAGGAGAAGAACACCAGCGGGTATACTGCAAACATACCCATGTTTATTACCAGGGATGAAAGGTACTGCAGCACCCCCTGCATTTTCTCAGTATCAAAGGGGAGGTAAATTCCCAGAAGTATTCCGATTATTATTCCTGCCGCATATTTTATCCATGTTTTCATAGAGAGAACAATACCCTAATACCTATGTATGAATCAACCCAAAAGGGTTAGTGTTTTCTGGCAAGTCCGAAGGCGGAAAGAACATTTTTTTCCGGGAATTTGTAAAACTTTCCATGTACCGGTCTGTTTCTCTCTGTTATGGTCTTGAATACAAACTCCGAATATTCCTTCAGATCTGCGGTTGCACAGAAGTATCCATTAATGGAAAGTTTTTCATTCTGATAAAAAGTGAAAAGAGCTTTGACAAAACTGTCAAACCCTCCGGAAGACAAAGCTTCCAGGGGTGGGAGAACATCTATTCCTCCCTGATAATTAACCAGAGACAGTGTGGATTCACTCCCGCTGTTTTGAAAGTAGCGGAGGATCTCTTTTATAATAAAAAGATTGCTTTTAATCTGATAATCTATGGATTGCTCTATATCTGCTGCAGAAATTTCATGAAACGGTTTGAGAACTTTGGGTGATTCAAAAAGAACAACTGCCTCGTTGATAATCCCTTCAGGAGCAGCTGCCTCGAGGACAACATTCTTTGCAGACAGCGGGGATCTGGTATTCCATAATACTGTTCTGCTCCCCTTCCCTTTTTTTTGTTGTTCGGAACCTGGAATAGCGGCAACAACAGAGTATCCGCTTCCCTGCAGAAATATATCTGAAAGATGCTTACTCAGTATGCTGTTTTGGCCGGTAATTAAAATACGTTTACTCATCGGGTAATAGTAACGGCAAATCTTTTAAAATTCCAGTAGTTTGTCCAGATTGCAGCCGGATTTTTCTTCACCGAGAATCCATTCCTTAATCAAAGTCTTGAGATGTTCACCGAGCATCGTGTCTTCCATTCTGTACAAAAGGTAGATCCACCAGGTGAAAGTTTGAAAGGGTTCCCTTTTAAACCATGTAACCCCCTCCCAGATATTGATTCCCAGGTATTTCTTAACAGATGGAGAAGCGGTAAGTATTTCCAGAAGTTCCTTTCTTACAGGAGCTGCAGGGTTAAAAACTGATGTCACCATAAGGAGTGATATGATTTCATCTTTTGCTTCTTCCAAGAACAGTTCAATCGGCAGAACAGTTCTTAAAATACTTACGAGGTCCAGGTCTTCAATAAATTCCTGAACTGCCTGAGGGAAGTACTCGTCTTTGAAAAAAGGTTCAAGAACCGGTGTCAGAATAAGCCGGACAAGAAGAAGATAGGGAGACTCCGGCATTATTGCAATTCCTTCAGGGATGTATGAATCCATCAGTTCATCCTTTTTTAAGAGCTGTTCCAGCTTTCTGCATTCCAAAGAAAAGGCTTCTGCCGGGACTCCTCCGTTTTGCGGCAGGATCCCGGTATTCATTAACAGTGAATAAAGCTGTTCCAGGTCTTTCTTGATCTGCTTGATAAAAAGGGGGAATTTTTTCTGTTCAACAGAGGAAAGCCAGAGCTCCATGTTCCTGCCGGAGAGCAGTGTCCGAAGAAACTCCCGGGACGGCTGAAGTTTGAGTTTCCGCTTTTCCCGGTGGATATCTTTTGTACCTTTGCCTCCCAGGGCTTCTGCTACCTGCTTCCAGGAGCCGTCAGTATCTGTTACCCTTGTAAAATCACAAAAAACATTTTTCCCGTACCCGTTAAGCTCTATGTAGATCCCTTTTGAAAGAATCTCGCCGGTTTTCTGAATGTAGGTAAGTCCGGAATTTAATTCCGTGAAATACACGTAGTTATCTCTCCCTTCATCGAGGTCCAGGGCTTGAAAAATGGAGAAGGAAACAAGCCTGTCGGATGCACGCTCTTTTTTTAAAACTGAGTGGTAAATTCTTCCTGAAGCGGACTCAAAGGAGTTGTTGACTGCAGTAAGAGAATAGTGGTCCCTGAATTTATTCGACCAGACAAAAACATTTTCATT
>QNBL01000076.1 GCA_003641695.1 Spirochaetota bacterium | reverse complement strand
TCTCGCATATACCAGATTCCTTGAAGACACTACTCCAATATCCACGGTACGCCCGAGCTCGTAGGAAAGAGCACCGGCAATTTCAAGTCTTTTTAACGCACCAAGTTCTACCCCCGGTTCGGGAATAACCCCCAGATCTATGTCGCTGTCCGGACGGAGAGTACCTGCCGCCGCACTTCCCAGAAGGAAAACCGCAAGAATACCGTTTTCTTCTTCTGCCGCTTTTTCCACTCTTTTCCTGATAAAATCAATATATTTCATACTTTTATTTCCTGTATTACTGCAAAGATATTTGTATTCAGCCACACAGTAAACATTCACGGACTTAGAGCCCGGCCCTGCCGATGGCAGGGACACGCCCGGCAGCTCCTTGCTATTCAAGTATAGAAGGCTAGAAGCTGCTTTTTCAATACACTCTGGTTCATGCAATTATATTGTATTCTCTAATAGTAATTCTATATCATCTACAGATAGAGCTTTGTACCGGAATTCGTAATCGTGATAATTCTTCACTAATCTTGCACTTTTATTTTGTAACTTTTTTATCTTTATTTTCTGCTTATTCATTTTCACTTCACACAAAAGTATTTTTTTATCTATATCATTTATTGCGATTATATCTATTTCATTCTGATTGCCTCTTTCCCAATATGTTCCTATTAGTCCATATTCAGATGAATATCCAATAATTTCTTTAAATAATTTCTCAAGAACCGGTCCTGAATATGTGCTTAGATCTCTTTCTATTATTTTTTTGACATAGTCAAATCTTTCACTCTCAATAATCGTCATATTCTTATAAATAAATCTAAACCAAAACCGTATAAAATTATCTTTTATTGCATATTTCTGATTTCTACTTTCTTTTCTGGATCCTACAGGTCTAACTTTCTCAATAAGATCATATTCAAGTTCAAGCCGCTCCAGATAACCGCCTATACTTCTTGCCAATATGGATTCCAGTTCATTTCTGGAAGTCCTCCCTGTTGACATTAACTCAAGTATTGAAAAATATATTCCATATTCTTTTCCGAATTCCTGGATCAGGAGATTCCGACCCTCGTTTATAAAAAATGAATCCTTCTCCAGGATAAAGTCAATTATGGATTCCTTATTATAACATTCTGATTCAATCAAAAGTTCCTGATACCTGGGAACACCTCCGGTGATTAAATAATTATAAAATAAATTAATGCCTGAATAACTATTATAATCTTCCAGTATTTCCTTTATAACTTTTGCCTGAAACGGCTTAATATATATTATCCTATCCGCTCTTCCATATAGAGGTTCTTTTTCATTTTGAAAAATCTTTATCATTAAAGAATAAATTGAACCAATGAAAATTATATGAACTTTTGTTTTTAATTTATACTTATCCCAAAGTTTTTGAATTTCAGAATAGATACTTTTATTTATATTATTAAACTCCTGAAATTCGTCAATTATGAGTACATAAGGATTATCCTGCCCATATTGCAGCAACAGTTCAAAAATTTCAACAAATCTGTTTAGCTCACCAATATGTTTTCTTCCTGTAAATCCCTCATATTCTGCTCTAAATTCATCACAAAGTAATTTTTCCGCTTTTTTACTTGTAAAAAGATATAGATTTTTCTTGTTTTTAGCATACTCTTTTGCAAGAAGTGTTTTCCCTACTCGTCTTCTACCGGTTATTACTGTAATTTTCCCATAGGTTTTTCTGCATTGTCTGTATATTTTTTCAAGCACCTCAATTTCAGCATTTCTATCATAGAATCTCATTGCAACCTCTATTACAGCAATATGCATTGCAATAATAAGACTTGATAGGCAAATTGTCAATAATACAAGCTATATAGTGAGCAGTTCCCGACTAAGGTCAACAGAAAAAAAAATCAATAACATTATTCCTTTACGCTCTCTGCCGGAGGCAGGGACGCCCGTAGTTTCTATATTAATAATTCCTGCAGAAAGGCACTGCCGTCGTTCTTGGTCTCGGGATCCGGTATGTAGCTTTCCGAGTACAGGACAAAGACATTCTCCGGCAGATTATCCTCTTTTACATAGACAAGTCCCTGTTTCCGGCAGGCATACTCCACTATAAAGTCCAGATCACTTACCCCTTTCAGTACAAGAGTGTCGAATCCTCTCACCTTTACCTGCTCTATCAGCTCCTCGATAGTCTCCCTGTAGTATGCCACGTTCTTTATGGTCCGCCTGAAGTACCGGTAGCTTTTTATGCTTATTGCCTCAATCCCTTTGGGAGTTACCATATAGTGTACGTTACGGCTGTTGATACGCTTTATGGTTAAAAGCCCCTTGGCAGCCAGTCTTTTTACAATTTCGTTGGTCATCCCCAAAGAGAGACCGACAATTTTTGCCAGATCCCGCTGGTTCACCTTATGTGGATTTGAATGTATGTGTGATAAAATGGTTATTTCTTTTTCAGTAGAGTTCATGATTGTCCCGAAAGCAAGAAGGCATACCTCTTCCATTCCATAGCGGCATTTTATCCGCCTACAGCTGTAAAACCATACGGGAAAAGGGCTTCTGCCGCCCGGATAACGCCGCCGAAACAGGCTGTCATTCGTGTATGCTGCAGAATATATGCGCTCTTGTTCAATTAACGAACAATATAGCACGGTAAAATGTATATTTCAACCCATCCAGATACCTTTATGTCCTTTACACGCTACTTTAATACTCATATAATCCCCATTATGAGCACAGAAAATCAAATACCAATGGAAGAGGATGAGATATCCCTGATAGATCTTCTCGCCGTTCTTTTAAAACATAAGAAATTTATTATTATCATCACACTTCTCGGAGCACTGGGGGTACTTGGGTTCTCGATCGGCTCTCTTTTAATACCCAATGAAAAGAGCTACTACCCCAACTACTACACCCCCAAGGCCATTGTCAAGATAAACGAAGATTCCGGCGGTTTCGATCTCGGCTCGGAAGCAGGAGGGCTGACCGCCCTTTTGGGTATGTCGGTAAAATCGGGAGCAACAGCTTTCGGGGCGGCACAGAAATATGTAACCTCCGATTCTTTTGTGGATAGAATTATTAAGAAATTTAATCTTATCGATTTGTATGATCTTTCCGGATCAAAGACCCCTGTTGCCTCAGCAAGAAAAATTTTCAGGGAAAATATCAATCTTAGTGACGATTCTGACTCCGGTACCATGGAGATTAGCTACAAGGATATTGACGGCGCTCTTGCGGCGGATATTGTAAACGAGGTGGTATCCCTGCTTGACGAAACCTTTAAGAACCTCAGCACCGATGAAAACGTTATCCAGAAGAAGCTGCTGGAAAAGGAGCTCTCTTCAACCGAGGCAAAGCTAAAGGATCTGGAGGAAAGGCTTAAAAAGTATAACCAGAAGTACGGTATTTACGATATTGAGGCTTACGCAAAGGAGAAGGCCACCGCCCTGGGGGACCTCCGGTCCCAGTATCTTAAAAAGGTTATGGAGATTGAATCCTACAGAGCCTACAGCAGTATTGAAGATCCGGGACTTAGAAAGCTCAGAATTGAACGGGACAGCCTTAAGGCCAACATTGAAAAACTGGAAAAGGGCTACTCCGTAGGAGGGATTGTGGTCCCATCGGAAAAGGAGCTGCCGAACCTGGTTTCCGATTACAAGAAGATATCCCTGGAGTATGAACTTCAGAGCAAGCTTTACACCTCCCTTGCCCAGCAGTACGAGCTTGTAAAACTTAAAACCAGCAGTATCCCTCCAAAGTTTATAGTATACGAAAAAGCAGTCCCACCTCTGGTAAAATCCGGGCCCAGCAGGGGCAAGCTTTGCATTATAGTTACCATGGCGGTATTTTTTCTTTCCATCTTTGGAGCATTTATCCTGGAGTTTATAGGAAAGATTAAGCAGGATCCTGTTGAGATGGCAAAACTTAGGGGGATTACCAAATGAAAAAACCATTACTGATCCTTGCGGCACTGATTCTATGTGTACATACTGCCTTTTCAGCGGATATGGTTTCCAGTTTTAAAACGTTACGAGGATCTTCTACCGCCGCATTAAAAGCAGTAAAGACGGATATTCCGGATAAAACAGCCTTTGTAATGCTTAATCCCGACTATCCCGTGACCCCGGGGGATACATACCAGGTAAGCTATTTGTACAATTTAAAACAGACCAGCCTTCCCTTTTTTATTGAGGGAGACAGCAGTGCGGATCTTTCTTTCTTTGGGACAATACAAACCAGGGGGCTTACCTTTGGCCAGCTTAAGGTAAAAGTGGAAACCATGGTTTTAAAAGCGTACCCGGACTCCCTGCCCCGGCTTGTTATTAAATCCACCGGAGCTTTTCCGGTACTGGTAAAGGGGGAGGTCAGTAAACCCGGATTCGCTCTGGGATGGGGGTTTTCCCGGCTTTCCGATCTTATTGCAGACAGGCTGACAAAATATTCTTCCCTGAGGAATGTTGAAATAATACACGAGAACAAAACTGCCGAATCCTTTGACCTGTTTCATGCTGCGCTTACCAGCGACTTGAAAAAAAATCCTGTTGTAAAACCCGGAGATACCATTGTAATCCACCCCTACGAGCGGGAGGTGTACGTCAAGGGGGAGGTCAGAAGGGAAGGTGCATTCCAGCTCTTACCCGGGGAAACCCTTTCCGATGTGATAAATTTATATTCCGGCGGGTTTACCAAACTGGCAGACAGGGAAAAAATCCACATACTGCGTCTTAACAGCAGGGACAGCGAAACGGATACCATCTATCTGGATGCATCGGACTCACTTTCCTCGTTTCCTCTTGAGGACATGGATCTTGTTGTTGTTCCTTCCAATGTTCAAAACCTGCCTGTTGTATTCTTCGAAGGGGCACTGGGAATGAAACCGGGGGCTAAATCCCCGGTATCGGCACGGATTCCCTGGCCGGTTACAAAGGACCAGCGGATATCCACTGCTCTTCTAAGCCTTCCTGAGGGGATGATTACCCCGGTAAGTGATCTGGAACGGTCTTTTATTATACGGGAGGCAACAGCTGAGTTTATACCGGTGGATCTTAAAAAGATTGTTTATGAGCATGACTATTCCGATGATCCCGCCCTGCAGCCCGGCGACCGTATTATTATCCCTCTAAAGCTTTTTACCGTATATGTGGGCGGAGCGGTTTCCACCCCCGGGGCCTACCCCTACGTTGCAGGGAAACATTTTTTGGAATATGTAATGATGGCGGGGGGCTTTAACCCGGAGGAGCATATCGGGGACAAAGTATACATTCTGGACCGGGACGGAAACCGTTTTGGGAAAGAGCGGATTATTCAGCCTGATGACAAAATATTTGCACCGAAAAACTCTCCTATATATATTTTCAACAACTCTATCGGTCCTGTTGTAACAACAACTGCTGCTGTTATCAGCTTGAGTCTTACCATTTGGGATCTTTTCAATTAAATGTTTTTATCAATCGACGCGGGCTTCAGGATATTTTACGCTATTTGGTATAGTATTAATAGAAAATTACTTTTTACAGAGAAACAATAATGAGCTTTTCAGTACAATTTGTTATTGCATCCGCCGCAGCCATGTTATTGAATGCTGCCGTTGTCCCTATTCTTGTAAAACTTGCCGTTAAACACGAATGGTACGATATGGAAAACAACAGGAAAATTCACCGGGGAAAGATCCCCAGGATTGGGGGAATCGGCATTGTTCTCTCGTTTTTTACGGTTGTCTTCCTCTTTTTTCTTTTAAAGAGCATTGTATATAAAGACTTTTCCGTAATCTTTTCGGTTCTGAAGAATTACTGGACGCTCTTGACAGGTGCTGCAGTTATCAATATTATCGGCCTTCTCGATGATTTTTTCGATCTGCGCCCCCTGTACAAGCTCAGGGCTCAGATGGCAATTGCCCTTTTTATTATTATCTGTGGATACTTCTTTAAGAGCTTCCATATTCCCTTTTTCAATACAACCGTTTCCATTCCTGCTGTCGGCATAGTTGTTACATTTTTCTGGATTGTGGGAATTACCAATGCGGTTAATCTTATAGACGGCATGGACGGGCTTTCCAGCGGGGTGGCGGGAATTGCCGCTTTTTTTATGGGGCTCTCCGCTTTTGCCTCCGGCAACGTGAATCAGGCGATCCTGGTATTTATACTTTTCGGATCCCTTGCCGGTTTTCTTATCTACAACTTTCCTCCGGCCCGGCTCTTTATGGGAGACTCCGGATCCTTGTTCATAGGGTTTGTGCTGGCTGTTCTGCCGATCTATTCACTGCCGAAACATCTTTCTCCCTACATGCTTATTCTAGCCGTTTCCTTCCTCTTTATCCCGATACTGGACACGATAGCCGCAATAATCCGGCGCAGGATAAAGGGTGTGCCTTTTCATACTCCGGACCGGGAGCATCTCCACCACAAACTCCTCGCTCTCGGGCTATCCCAGAAACAGGTTCTGGCCGTTATCTATTCTGCAACACTGCTGATTTCCTTTACAGCCTATATGTTTGTTCTAACAGGGAAAGAGTTTATTATTATTCTACTGATCGCTCAGTGGGTGGTTTTTTCGTTCCTCTTCTATCTTTTGTCCCGGTCGGCCAAGGCAAAATTATCTTAACGTTAAATGGGTATGGATATACCGAACTCACTGCAGAGATCAACAAGAGAGGTATGCTCTTTTTCTGCGATAGCTCTTAATATTTCCATATTCATTTCCTGGTATTCATGAATAACAACATCCCTAAATCCGGTCATTTTTAGACCGGACATGTCAGTGTGTCAGGTATACCCGAAACGGTTCTGCTACTTCAGTTTTGCCAGAAACAGCTCCCCCGCTCTGCCGGTAAGGGGATTATCTTCACCCTGCAGCATTTTTTTAAGGGCAGCTACCTCCTCACGTGAAAACGTTACACCCCCGATCCGGTGCTTTTCGAAGGATTCTGCAGCCATGGGACAGACCTTCTTTACAATGTCGAAGATTACAGAGGCATAATCACGGATCTCTTTCTGTGCATGAGCATCCATTCTGAGGCGCAGGAAGTGAAAAAGGTTATGAAGATCCATCTGCCAGTACCATTCGGTATACAGACTCAAAGGGAGGTTTATCCGTGCAATCTCCCGGGCGATCCCTTTATCCAGCAGTTTTTGGTAGGTTTCATATGAGCGCTCCTGCTCTTCGGCAAGAATGCTCCGTACCTCCTCCTGCAGATCGGCTGAAACAGGTTCGTTTTGACGTCCCTGTTTGTTGTCTTCACTCTGCAGGGCTATGTCCCTGCCTGCGGGAAGGTAGAACTCGTTCTTCATGACGCTGTACCTGCCGGAGATTTCGTTAACCTTTGCGGTGCGGTGGCGGACCCACTGCCGGGCGACAAATATGGGCATCTTTATATGAAAGGTGAAGCTGACCTGCTCGAAGGGGGAGGTATGATCATTCCGCAGCAGGTAGTCGATAAGCCCTTTGTCCTGCCGGTAACTCTTGGTCCCTTCTCCATAGGAGACTCGGGCAGCCTGCACGATTCTTGAATCATCTCCGAAGTAATCTACCAGCCGGACAAATCCTTTATCGAGGACCTTGAATTCTTTATCGAGAACAGCGTCCGCTTCGGGTACGGTACAATGGGCCATGGCAGTCTCCTTGTATTACGTTATTTTAAATCAGTGTACCGTTATATCTTTTTAATTTCAATAAAAGCATGGTAGAATCGGGCATGAGTGAGCTTATTATTTCCATAAAAGAGATCATTACCCCCATTGGACAGATGCTTGCCGCGGCAACAGATAAGGGGGTTTTCTTTTTAGGCTTTGCAGAGAACCCGGATAGTGGTTTCCGGCTTAAGAAGGCGGCAGCGGAGCTGGGGGGGACTTTCAAAATAGACGCAGCGGATGCCGGGGACCTGCACCTTTTAAAACTGGATGAAGAACTAAAAGAATACTTTAAAGGGCACAGAAGGCAGTTTACTATCCCTGTTGTACTTTCCGGTACTGACTTTCAAAAAAAGGTCTGGGAAACGCTGACGAGGATCCCCTACGGAAAGACCTGGAGTTACAGCCGGCAGGCAGCGGAGGTGGCAAACCCGAAGGCTGTACGGGCTGTGGGTAGTGCCAATGGCAAAAACCGGATAGTTATAGTCATTCCCTGCCACCGGGTTATTGCAAAAGACAACGGCTTAGGAGGTTATTCCGGCGGGTTATGGCGCAAGGAATATCTGTTGAAGCGTGAGGGGAGCAGGATTACTTAAGAAAGTTTATCAGTCCCATAAGGACGGTTATTGCAGTAAACCCGATTCCAATCATCCATTGAAGCTGGGAAAATCTTCGGTCCATGTAGTGCTGCATATCCTCGAAGCGCTTATCCACTTGCTCAAAACGTTTATCTATCTGTTCGAAACGCTTTTCCACTTGCTCGAAACGCTTATCTATCTGTTCGAAACGCTTTTCCACTTGATCGAAGCGCTTTTCCATGTACTCAAAGCCCTTCTGCATCTGTTCGGCAATATTTTTAAGTCCCTCCTCGACCCGGACCATCCGCTCGAGAAGATCAATCTCGCGCCGGGTTTTAAACTCCAGAATATTTGTGTCTTTGGCCCACTCTCCCAGGTGGCTTTGGACATACTTACCTATTTTCTCAAGTTCCTTTTCACCCAGTTCCATGACAGCATCTCCCATTCAGGCACACTCCTTCCACGTATTTATGTATTAATACAAAGAAACTGTGCTCCTGATTCAAATGTAACAGAAATTTCTCAAAAAAGCAAAGATCAGCCCCGGCGGTTCGGTATTTTTACACATATCCCAGACGGCTTAAAAGGACAGCTGTTCCCGCACTGCATGCTGTTTCTGTCCGGAGTATCCGTTCCCCCAGCTTCATGGCTGTAAACCCGTACCCGCTAAACAGCAGCCGCTCCCTGTCGGACCAGCCCCGCTCGGAGCCGATGGCAAGGACAACAGGACCTGTGCCGCCGCTCATGCCGGGGTTATAAGCCGAGAGGCTGCCGGCAGGGGAAACATTATCAAGCAGCAGCAGATCAGAACAGCTGCCGGCGGTTACAGCCTGCAGGGTATGTTTGATATCCGGATAGAAAAGAACAGGCGGCACTGCTGTCTGCCCCGCCTGCTGGGCACCGTCAATCAGGTACCGTTTGTATTCCCCCGTTTTCCAGAGATTGCTTGACCGGTAGGATTTTTCACCGGTATCAGTGCCGGTGAAAACAAGCTTAGCTACCCCCAGGCTCACCGTTTCCCGCAGAATCCGTTTTGCACTTATGGGGCGGGTATATCCTACTACCAGGGTCAGGGGGTACAGCTCTTTCTTTTCTGCTTTCTTTTCCCAGGACAGGACAATACCTTCAGCATTGATCCCCTTTATACTGCAGATCCCCGAAGGGCCGTTTACCAGTCCGCACTTGAAGGAATCCCCCTCCTTCAGCTTCAGGATTTTTACAATATGCTGTGCCCGGTCATCCCCCATGGGGAGAAGGACGGGGAGCTTTTCTGATTCAAAGAGGATTATGTTCATTACTTTTATTGATACATTCTTTGGTATGGATTGTAAAGTACGGA
>QNBL01000075.1 GCA_003641695.1 Spirochaetota bacterium | reverse complement strand
AAGCGGCATAAAACAATACTCTCATCTTTAAAGGAACCGTATTCTCCTTCTCAAGTTTGTTAAAGAGAAAGATATCATATCCCGGTTCAGCGAACATTCTTGCAAGATCATAGAAGTAGCTGTCCCGTGGTAGAGACCCCATTTGGGATTTGAAAAGTTCTCTCCCCTCCTTCTCTCTGCCGGAAGCGATCAATGAAATTCCCCTCATTAATAGATAGGAAGGTTCTTCAGGCCATCGTTCCATGGCCAGTTTCCAGAGTTCAGCCGACCTTTTATAGTTCCCCCTTTCATATTCAAGAACTGCAAAGGGTTCATAGATAAAATAGTAGTCGCTCTTGAGCTCCATTACTTTATTGTAGTCACTTTCAGCCTCTTCCCGGTTGCCCATATCCCTGTTCAGACCCGCACGGTAAATGTAGGCGTAAAAGTAGCCGGGATCGATCTCAATAGCTTTGGAAAAATCACTCAGAGCTTTTTCCCTCTCCCCAAGAAACAGAAGCAGTTTTCCCCGGTCAATGTAATTCCAGTAATACTCCGGATCAAGTTCTACTGCCTTGTTCAGGTCTGCAAGAGCTCCGTCAGCATCGTTAAGACCGGATTTTGCCCTGCTTCTATCAGCGTACGCAAAGGAGTAGTCAGGTTTTTCCTCAACAAGCTTGTCAAACTGTTTAACAGCATCATCGTACTTTTTCTTCCTTAACAGAAGATTGCCGTATCCTGACCGCGCTGTTACATCTGAAGGATCGACCTCAAGGCTATTATTGAAAGCTTCTTCTGCTTTATCGTATTTTTTCTCTGTCAGGTAAAGTTCTCCCAGGGAAGACAATGCTCTGGTATCCTTTGAATCAATTTTAAGAATATTCTCGAGTGCTTCTTTTTCTCCCTCTCTATTCCCCTTAATGCTTTCAAGCATTGCCAGATTGTACAGGGCATCGGTATTTTCAGGGTCATTTTCCAGAACTTCCCGTATCACCGACTCTGCTTCTTCTACTTTTCCGACTGTAAGAAGCAGTGAGGAGTACAGATTTTTTGTATCTTTCCCTTCGGGATTCCTGGAGTAAGCTTTCTCAAACTCATTGAGGGCTTTGTCAGGGTCTCCGGCCTGTATGTAGAAGCCGATACTCTCATACGCAGGAAGAGGTTCTTCAGGGATTTTTGTCTCCTTTCCCGGTTGTTCAATGGTTTTGCAGCCGTAAAGGACAATAAGTATGCTTAAAAAAGATGCGGTTCTTAATATGCTGGATCTGTTCATAAGAGTCTACTATACTCATAGAATTGAAAATGTACAAGGTTGATATTTTAATCTTTCATTGTTAAGATAGCCGGACATGAATACACCTGTAAGAAAAGTATATTTCATTATCCCGGTACTGTATTTGATCCTGGCCGGTTTTTTTGCCCATATAGGGTTAGATCATGAAACCAGATCTTTTACTATTCAAAAGGGTCCTCTCTCGGTGTCCGGTTCCGGGCAGGAGGGGCTTGATAAAAATTCTCTTTCATCTTTTGTTATTCATCTGCCTGGAATGGATATGGATATGTTTAAAAATTCCGTTTACCTGGTAGATGATTCGGGAAACAGGAAAGACATTAAAGTTACCGGTTATAGTTTTGCCTCCGGTGATCTTGCGGTCTCTTTTACCGATTCTGTACGGATGGATTTTATTTTTAATCCGGAAGGTACAGATACCAGGATGGTGAAAGTGGAACTGTCTGTTCCAGATGAAGCTGGCCGGGTTGCTGCTTATGTCCCTGCAGAAGCAAAGTTTACCATGAATCAGCTTTCCTTTCTTCCTGCTTATTCCTTCAGTGACAGGGGAAAAAAGAGAATGTATGCTTTTCCGGCACAAGCCCGGTACGATACCACCGCTGGAATCATAAGTATTCCCCTTGAAAACGGTAAAGCTGTCTTTTCCCTCTTTGATACCGGTGAAACAGACCCTGTATCTTTTTATTTCTTTGGGAAAGAAGGTCCGGTTAATAACGGAGCATTTGAGGCCGAGGTCGAAGGTTACATTACCGATTCGTATAACAGCTGGAGAGGAGAAAGGTTAAACCCTGACAAAGGACAATGGAAGGAAGCTGATGGTTCTTTCTCATTTGACAATACCCTTATAACAGCCCTGATAGCTGAAGATCTCAAACGGGGCAGATATTCCGATGCTCAGAGATTTATTACTTTGGCGGAAAAGCAGAAGGATTCCATTTCATACTTGAGTGCTCCATTTACCGGAAGAATTGTAGTAACAGATGAAATGAGACAGGAACGTGATGATGCTCTGAAGAAGGAGATATCCACCGCTCTCAGGGAAAAAGATTATTCTGTATTTCTCAGGGAAGGTTTGATAGAGGAGTTGAACTGGATCTCATCCTCTGCACTGTTCAGGACTTTTAACTCCTTTGCAGCATCTCTTGACCTGGACAGAGATTTGCCTTCATCTGTTCTTGCCGGGATGATTGAGGTGTACCGGGATGTCATAAAAGGTAATAAAGAGCAGTTTCACGATGTCCAAAGACTGTTTTCCGTTATTGAATCACATCTGTATCCCCATCTGACAAGAACAGCGGAGGGGCTTTTCCTTCTTGATGACGGTAAAATAAACCTGAGACTCTCCCTGAAGACAGGGCTGATCC
Source organism: Spirochaetota bacterium (assembly GCA_003641695.1). Taxonomy (GTDB): domain Bacteria; phylum Spirochaetota; class Spirochaetia; order B11-G9; family B11-G9; genus B11-G9. The sequence goes on along the minus strand of QNBL01000075.1, from coordinate 7,001 downwards.
TGCGTGATATAGGTCAAATGGAAGAAGATCCTCTTATGTCATCCATTGGGAGGACCTTGGTTGTCAGTACCTTAAAATTAAGGGAGGAAGACGGCCGTATTTCACTGCATACAGATGATAGTACATCGTTTTACGGAGGAGCCCTTTTTTACAAAATAATTACCGGGAATGAGTATTACCCCCATGTTGATCTTTTTAATGATGTGAGGGTTTGGAGTGCTGCAAAAGATATTACCTTACGGGAAACTGAAGGATCCTATATTTTTGACATATCTTTTCCAAGAGAAATAAGTCAGCATCTTGTTATTAAAGGAATTCCCCCGTTCAAGGTACTGAAAATGCATGGTATCCCCTGGAACAGTGATCGACGTTTTCAGTATTATACCAGCGGATGGGTATACAACGAGAACGAGAGAACCCTTTACATGAAACTGAATCAACGCAAAAGTAAAGAGCGGATTGAAATAGAGTTTTAAGGAAACATATAAAATTGGCAATTCAATTGACAATTTTGTATGTTTAAGGCTATTATTAACCATGATTGCAAGATCAATTTCAGAAAAAGCATTACAATACGCCACCCAATATCCGGTTGTTACTTTAACTGGCCCCAGACAATCTGGTAAAACTACACTTAGTAAGGCTCTTTTCCCAAATAAACCATATGTATCACTGGAGGATATCGAAAATAGAAATCAGGCATCTCAGGATCCCAAAGGTTTTCTGTCTCGATATCCGGATGGAGCAATCATTGATGAAATACAGCGGGTACCCGGCCTTTTTTCGTATATTCAGACTATTGTAGATGAAAAGAATACAGAAGGATTATTTATTTTAACAGGAAGTCAACAGTTTGAAATGATAGAATCCTTAACACAATCATTAGCAGGCAGAACTGCACTGATTAAATTACTCCCCTTCTCTTATGATGAAATTTACAGTACCTCGCCCCCTTCAGATCTGTTTTCTCTGTTATACACTGGTTTCTATCCACGGATTTTTGATAAAAAACTTAATCCAACAGAAGCCCTGTCATTTTATGTTTCAACTTATCTGGAAAGAGATGTTAGAAAAATAATCAATATCAAGGATCTTTCATTATTCGAAAACTTTTTAAAACTATTGGCAGGCAGAAGCGGTCAGATTCTTAATATGAATACTTTAGGTGATGATTGCGGACTAAGTCATAATACAATTAAAAGCTGGATTTCGGTTCTTGAAGCAAGCTATATTATAAAAAAGATTTCTCCCTATTATCGTAATCTGAATAAAAGGTTAATCAAAGCATCAAAGATACATTTTCTTGATTCAGGATTATTGTGCTATTTACTTGGTATTACAGAACCTCAGCAATTGATAAGTCATCCTTTAAGGGGGTCTATATTTGAATCCTATGTAGTCTCTGAAATTTTTAAATATCATTATCATCATGGAATTCCTGATAATATATATTTTTTTAGAGATTATCAGGGTCATGAAGTTGATATACTTATTGAGAGAGCAAATTCCATTGATCTGATTGAAATAAAATCCTCCGCAACCTTCCAGGAGAATCATTTAAAGGGTCTTAAATATTTTGAAAAACTTTATAATAGTGAAATAAAAAAATCTCTGGTTTATGGTGGTGAAGAAAATTATAAATACAAAGATACGAATATAGTAAGCTGGAGAAATATTTCAAGTTTGTTTAAATCTTCAACTTTCTAAAAAGCTTCGGAGTTGTCCCTGTAAATTTCTTAAACACCCGCATAAAGTAGTGTTCATCTTCGTATCCATTTGGATAGAAAATCTTTTTACCCGTTTGCCTATTCATTTAAAAGGCTCTGCAATAAAGAAAAATTTCCTATGATGAATGACAATTACCGGATAACCGAAAGAGCAGTCTCAACTCTGCCGAAGGGGGGGCTTACCTGCACTCCGGCAATGAGGGGTCTGATTTCCTCGATTATTGTTTTGGCTATTGCAATTCCCTCTTCCCGGGCTGCCTCTTTACCGGTATGCTTCTCCATCCGTTTAAGAATATGATCAGGGATGGTCACTCCCGGAACCTCGTTGTTCAGAAACAGAGCGTTGCGGTGGCTGGCAAGGGGCCATACTCCGGCAATAACAGGAACTCCTGCATCCTTAATCTTTTCCAGGAATCCAACAAGCAGCTGAATATCAAAAACCGGCTGAGTAATAAAAAAATCTGCTCCCGCTTCAGCCTTCTGAAATGTTCTTTCAATCTCTCTTTCAGGAAACTGTGCTGCAGGATTTGCTCCCGCTCCGATAACCAGAGAGGTCGGCTCCGGAAGGATGTTTCCTGCCAGGTCAATTCCCCGGTTCAGTCTTGAAGCAAGCGAAATGAGTCCAATGGAATCAACATCGAAAACACCTGTTACATCCGGGAAGTTTCCCGTCTTTGGGGGATCGCCGGTAATGATCAATACGTTGTGAAGCCCTGCTGCCTGGGCACTGAGAAGCTCGGACTGGAGTCCGATAAGGTTCTTATCCCTGCAGCAGATATGGGGAATCGCCTCAATACCGGTACTGCGCTGAATTTCAATGGATGTCAGAAGGGCAGATATCCTGGAAGAAGCCCGGGGGCCGTCAGGTATGTTGATTGCAGTAATTCCCTCCTTTTTTAACAGAGAAGCTCTGGCAACCGTTTTTTCAAGGCGAATCCCCACAGGAGGTACCAGCTCTATCGAAGTAATCCAGGAACCTTCACAGAGGGACTTTCCCATCAGCGATCTTTTTTCCAGAGGAACGGGATCAAATGATCTGCTTTCGCTCAGTTCAATGTCAAGTTCCCGTCTTCTGCTCCTGTCCAGAGAGATAATGGCTTTTCCCATTTTTTCAATGTGCTGGGGAGTTGTTCCGCAGCATCCCCCTATTATACTGGCTCCGGAATCGAGAAATTTAAGGGAGTACTCTGCAAAATAGTCCGGAGATGCCAGGTAAAGCTGTCTCCCCTCTACATCCCTCGGAAAACCTGCATTGGGCATGATTGAAATTGGTTTGGTTACGTGGTTTTGAATCGAATGAAGAATATCCAGCATTGCTGCGGGACCGGTTGAGCAGTTTAAGCCGAGGATATCGATCCCCTCCTCCTTCTCCAGCCGGTTGAAAAGCCGGATGTATCTGTCTTCCGCATCCTCTGCATCATTGGTTCGTATTGTTACCTGCGCCTGGACGGGGATTGTGTTTGAGATAGATCTGGCAGTGCGTACCGCAAGTATCAGCTCATCTGCGTTGCTGAAAGTCTCAAAAAGCAGAAGATCAACTTCTTCCTCCAGTAAAGCTGTTATCTGTATTCTGAAGGCTTCTGCAATTACTTCACTGGAAATATGCCCCACAGGAGCCATTCTTACCCCTGTCGGTCCTACAGAACCGGCTACGTAGAGATCTTCTCCTGCAATCTTTTTTGCCAGCTGTACCCCTGCCCTGTTAATCTCAACGGTTTTATCATCCAGGTCAAAGCTTTTCAGTTTAATGGGGTTGGCACCAAAAGTATTGGTTGTAAGGACCTGGGCTCCAGCTGCCGCCATATCCCGGTGGATCTCCAGAACCTTGTCCGGATCTGTTATATTTACGTGTTCAAAGCATCTATTGATAAACACCCCTTTATCGTAGAGCATGGTTCCCATGGCCCCGTCAAACAGCAGCACCCCTTTTTTCACACGTTCGAGATATGGCTTTTTCACTGTAATTCTCCTGATTTTAACGGTTTGATAGTTCGGACAGAACCGACTCCATGCTGATCCCTTCCGAGGCCAAAAGCACCATCATATGATAGATGAGATCAGCGGCTTCGTAGATGATCCCATCCCTGTTTTGTGCAAGGATAAGTTCAATCGCCTCTTCCCCGGTCTTTTTCCGGATTTTTTCACCACCTGAGGTAAAAAGGTGGGTCGTGTAGGATCCCTCCGGCAGCATCATCATCCTTTCCAGAATTATCTGCTCAAGGGAAGAAAGAACTCTTTCATCGGTAAACCCGGGAACAACCTTTTTATTTCCTGAATACTCTTCAGGGTGTTCTGTTTTTTCCGTTTCACCGGATTCAAGTACTGCCTCATACCAGGAGCGGTGTTTGGTGATTGAGACAAAAGCTGCAGACTCATCATAGGGGAGAAGCCTTCCTGTATCGCTGTGCAGATGCCACAGGGTGTTCCGCTCAACACTCTTGTTGAATCCTTTTTCGTTGGAAAGAGATACGTCAGTTATTCTGCCTGAGCTGTTCCTTATTACCAGTGGATAGATCTTTTGAATATCCATTACCAGAGCTCTCCTGTAACATCTGAGTTATATTTTGAAACAATGCTTTTTAAATCGAATTTCTCTTCGTAAAGGGCTTTACCCGTAATTACACCGACTATTTTATCTCTACCTGCCTCAGCTACCTGCCGGAAGTCTTCTGTGCTGCTTATTCCGCCGGATAGTATTACCGGAAGGTCTGAAACTTCGGCAAGCAGCAGGGTATTCTCTATGTCGGGGCCTGAAAGCATCCCGTCCCTGTCTATATTTGTGTAGATTATACTTATAATTCCGTTGTCGGCGGCCTCTACTGCCAGTTCAGTGGCTGTTATGCTCGAACCCTGTTCCCATCCTGATATTTTTACCTCACCATTCAGGGCATCAATCCCCGCAATAAAAACCTTCCCGTATTTATTTGTCCATTCAAGGCCAAAGAGTGGATTCCGGGCAAATACTGTTCCCAGAATAAGCCGGTCCATCCCAATCTCAAGAAGTTCTTCTACATCCCTTTCTGTGCGGATACCCCCCCCCGTTTCCATGATAACTCCGGGTACTGCCTCTCTGATCCGGTGTATGGTATTCCTGTTTGTTTTCCCTGTACCTCTTGCGGCATCAAGATCCACAATATGGAGCCGGCTGCATCCGGAATTGCATATTTCTTCGGCTGTTTTAACCGGATCCCTGCTGTAAAGGGTCGATTCGTTATAGTTCCCCTTTTTAAGTCTTACACAGGAACCGTCAAGGAGATCAATTGCGGGTATAATATTCATGAGACCAAGTATAGCAAGGAGGGCTGTTTCCCTCAAGTGGAGAGTGCTGTCAGCTCAGAATCAGCTCAGAAGCTGAATTTTGGAAAAAATGTAACTCAGGGTATCGTGTTTCAGTATGAACCGGGAAACACCGCTGTCCGGAAGCTCAAAATGGTACTCTTTGTCGTTGTTGATGTATTTCTTTTTTATCCGTTTATCAAACCAGTGCACAAGATAGATTTTTCCCTCTTCTATTTCCAGAGATGTCATCCCCCGTTTTCCAATTACTGTACCCGAATTAAATACAAAGGGAAGTACTATTCTGTCACTGTACAGAGTATTGACTGTACGTTCCTTTTTATTTTCAGTATTATGGGCTTTAATCTTTTCACTGCAGTTTCTTATTTTATCTTCTATCTCTTTCCGGTTTTCTTCTCCTGTTTCCTGAAGTGTGCGCAGGTAGTACTCCATTCTGAATTTCATGGTATCCATCTTGGAAAGAGATTCAAAGAGAGGCCGGTGAGTATGCCCTATAATTGATATAATCTTTTTACTTTTTGCAAAGTCGTAAGCCATCTTTTCCACGTGGGATCTTTTTCTGCTGTTGAAGGCAACGGAAAAATTCGGGATATGGAGTATATTTGCTCCATACCGCAGTACAAAGGCCATCAAATCGCTGAAGGCGTTGTAGTAGAAGGAGGACTGATGGCCGTGGTAAACAAAGAATTCTCCCCCCCTTACCTGCAGCCGTAGAGCATCGTAAAGTTTAAAATGAGGTTTGCTGCCGGCAAGAAGAATCTTCGGATCGTGGTTTCCCACGAGCTTGTAGAGTCTGTTTTCCGAATCAAATTTCTCTAACAGGGAGTATACTGTTCCCCATCTTTTAACAATTTTGCTGATTTTGCATTTTAAAGCCTCCTCAACATCACCGTTGAGGATGAGTGTATAACCTTTTGGAAGGTAATAATCTTTCAGTGCGGTAAGAAATATCCGGGAATTCCGCTTAAAATCATCATGAGACCTTCCGTCCCCCATGTGCAGGTCGCTTATAATGACGAATTTATCCCTGCTGCTGACAGGTAAAACAGGAGCCTTTTTATACAGTTGATCAAGAAGTAAAAAATACGGGTTACGGTCTTTCATAAGAAAGATGATTGTTTATAAAGGAATGAATAAACTGAGGATTGTCATGACTCATCAAAGGGGTTCTCAGTTTTTCGTTTTTAACCATTTTCACAATTGAGGAGAGAATATTCAGATAGTCCGTCCATGCCTCTTTGGGACTGGCAATCAGGAACATCAGATGAACCGGTTCATGATCTATGGAATCAAACTCAATTCCCTTTTTAGAGACACCGAGGGCTATCTTGATTCCGTTTCTGCTGTTGTATTCACCATGGGCGACAGCAATCCCTTTCCCGATACCGGTACTCATTTTCAACTCTCTTCCGATTACCTCTTTCCGGAAACCGCTGAGATCTGCAATCGAACCGAAAACCGGAGCTTTCCCGGTAAGTTCCATTATCGCCTCATTCTTATTTTCAGAGTTGAGCAGGCATACGTCTTTGCTGTCTATGTATAATCTAACCATCTCACTTTATAGTATCGTCATATTCTGAAATTTGCAAAGAAAATTGTAAAAAAAACCGGGGCCCTCGAGCCCCGCCAGAAAAGGAGTTAGAAAGAGATACGGGTATTGATGTTTGCACCAAGGGATTTTGTGTTAACATTGTACATTCCGCTTATATCAATCTTGAGAATCAGGATGTTTATTGATACCCCGCCGAAAGCCCTGAAAGCACCGCCGGTATTGTCCCTGGTGATCAGAACCTGGTTTGATGACAGGTCAAGGGGAGTCTGGCCATTATCTTTTAATGTCTGGTTGATTGTGTCTATATCGCTTTGGGTAATAGCGCTTCCATCGTAGAAAATATCAGCAAGCATACCACCTCCTGCAGTTGACCAGCCGTATGCATACCCGACACCCACGTAGGGGGTAAAGATTAACAGGCTTTT
>QNBL01000074.1 GCA_003641695.1 Spirochaetota bacterium | reverse complement strand
GATCCATCTACAACTATTCTTCAAGCAGGGAGTCATCTCCTGCACAACGAGACTTTGCCCCTTTTGCCGGTTTTACCGGAAAAGGCAGGAAACCTACCGCCCAGTCGACATCCTTCGAGATTCCGGTAAAAAGTGAATCTTTCACTGAGAGAAAAACCGATTACCTGAAAGCCGCAGAACCCGCGGATATTCCTGCCCTTGAAGCCCCCCCCTTTAGATATCTTGGACAGGTCTTCAATCTATTTCTTATTGTAGAAGCAGGTGAAACCATATACTTTATCGACCAACACGCATCCCACGAAAAAATCCTGTTTAATGAGCTTATGGAAAACAGTATTTCTGTTCAGGAGTTGTTGGTTCCGCTTATCTTTACTGTTGAAAAGGAAAATTCAGCTGAGTTGAGGAATTTCCGTAATGAATTAGAAAATATGGGGGTGATTCTGAAAGATCTAGATAACGGAAGATGGGCCTTACAAGGTATCCCCGCCAGTTGTACCGGAAGGGAGAATATCATTGTGGAGTTTCTTAAAGCTCCAAAGGGTACAGTTAAGGATCTTAAAACAGCACTGTACGCTGATATGGCATGTAAATCTGCGATTAAGGATGGAGAAGTCCTCGATCCGGTAACTGCTGTGGAACTTATTAAAAAAACCATGAAATTAAAGAATGCCAGATGTCCCCATGGACGCCCTGTCTGGTTCCAGATATCCAGACCTGAACTTTTTAATCTGGTAGGGAGAACGTAGCTTCTCCCTCCAGACAAATATGATCACAAAAGTGATTCTATTTCATCCTTTTTGTCATAATCGGGTTTTTTATCCAGGAGTGCCTTAAACAGTTCCCTTGCTTTATCCTGCTGCCCTTCTGCATAGAGAAGCTTCCCAAGCGTATAGTAGGCATCCCAGTATGTACTGTCGATCTTTATCAACTCACTGAGTACAGAAACTGCTTCATTCTTTTCCCCTGTCTCGATATAGGCAAGTGCAAGGTTATACCTCATTAGGGTAGCATTGGGTTTCTTGCTGATTGCCTTCTTGTAATGGATAATACTGTCCTTGTAGAGTCCCGTATGCAGATAAACATTCCCCAGGTTATTATTTATCTCGAGAGAGTCAGGATCATTCTGATAAGCCTTAAGCAGATGATCCAGAGCCTTGTCGTAGTCTCCCTGTTCATCGTAAATCTTGCCGAGATTTATCCTGGGCTGTATGTATCCGGGATCCCTGCTGGCAGATGCTTCATAGGCTTTTATTGCAGATGCTGTACTGCCTAAATACTCACTCACCAGACCAAGGGTATACAGATACTCAGCTGAATCGCCCTTAAGTGTCACTGCTTTTGAGGCATAGGTAAGTGCCTGGGAGTATTTTCCAAGGTTGATCTCAGTCAGAGCCATGTTGTGATTCGTTACCGGATCACTCGGGTTCAGATCCAATGCTTTGAGAAAATACTTCTCCGCTTTATTGTAGTCCCCTGTAAGGGCATACTGTGCAGCCAACGATGCCTGATAGATCGCTTTTGAAGAATCAAGGCTGGCTGCTTTCAGATAATTTTCAATGGCCCTCCCATTGTCATTTGCCAGCCGGCTCAATTCTCCCATTTGGAAAAACGGGATCGGATTGGAAGGATTCAATTTAGCCGCACCTTTAAAGGCAGCAAACGCACCTGCACTGCTTCCCAGCCGCCTCTGGGTAAACCCAAGGTTTAAATAGGCTTTTTCGTGCTGAGGGTCTATATGGATGCATGCCTCAAATGATGCTCTGGCCTGATCGTACTTACGGGCCCGGTATTGTGCCTTTCCAAGCTCAAAAAGAAGTTCTGCATTCTCCGGATTCAGCTTTGCTGCGGTTCCGTATGCATCTATGGCATTTTCCCACTGATTCTGCTTTGCATAAACCTTCCCCAGAGTTTCATAGGGGATCCAGAGATTTTTATCCTTCTCAATCGCTTTGTTCGCATATTCCACAGCTTTATTGATATTTGACTGACTTTCATCGTCCTCCCGGAAGTATGACTCTCCAGTCTCAGCGTACGCTTCCGCAGAATCGGGATCAAGCTTCAGGGCTTCATCAAAGTATCCACGGGCCTGGATATGCTGCTCTTCATCCATCTTGTCCCTTCCCTTTTCGATAAGTTCCTTAACTTTGGCTCTTCTTTCCTGTTCGGCTTTGCTTAAGTTCGCAAGCCGCTCCGCTTCTTCCTTTTTCTTCCTTTCTGCTTCCTTTCGTGCTGCATCCAGCCTGGCCAGCTCTTCCTTTTTTCTCGACGCTGCTTCCTTTGAAACTTGTGTAACCGAAGTTTTCTCTATGGTGGTACCCAGTTCAGATATGGTCTTTGACAGATCATCCCGGGCTTTCAACTGCTCTTTCGCTTTTTCCGCTTCCTCAGCTTTCTTTTTCCTGATTATATCATCCCGCAGAGTCAGTGCTTTTTCGTTTCCGGCATCATCAATAAGCAGTTTGTTTATAAGCTCCAAAGCCATTGCATATTCACCATTGTCCATGTATCCCCTTGCAAGAGTCAGGGTATTTGCTGCCCTTCTGGCCTGCCTTTTTTCAGCAGAAGATAGTCCGGCATAGATCCCCCCCCCGATTAGTGCAAGAATCAGAACTGTAGCGACCAGTATGACAAGTTTCTTTTTATCCAAAACGACCCTCCCGAATACTTATTATTTAATCAACTATATCAAAATTATCAGAATACTGCTCCACATCCTCACTCCCTGCAGACAGATTGGTTGTATCCTCAGAGGCATTGCTAAGGGAGTTCAATACACTGTCAAGAAGTTCCTGCTGCTTCTTCTCCTCTGCCAGCCTCTTTCTTTCTTCTTCCAGTTTCTGTTTGGCTATCTTATCAATCTTGTTTTCAAGAAGAGCGATTACCTTTTCTATCCGCTCATTCTGGTAGGCATCAGGTTCCAGAGACAGGTATAGTTTGTAGTCGTTAAGTGCCTTATCATACTCCTCCAGTCTCAAATACTCATTGGCTCTATTCCGCAGGGCGGAAGTATTGGAGCTGTTTACCTCCAGAGCTTTGGAATAGTATGCCACTGCCTCCTTGCTCTCTTGTTTTCTGACATAATTATTACCGATATTTACCAGAAACATCCCCCTGTCCGCACCTTTCTTATCCATTCCCTGCTTAAGTGCTTCTATTGCTTTGTCATAGAACCCGAGCTGCTCATAGGCAATCCCGAGGTATAAATATGCTTTATAATCAACACTTTCACCTGCTATGGCAGCCTCAAGCACACTCACCGCCTTCTCCGGCTGATTGTTTATGAAATAATTTTCGCCTTTTTTAAAAAGGCTCTCCTCAGAGAATAGAGAGAGGGCTGATATCATGAAAAAAAACACCAAAACAACTAATCTATTGTAAACTCTGATACAAACACCTCCTAAAAAGGTTTGACAGTATTTGATTTTCTCATTAATCTTTAGTTAGGAGAAGAGTATGCCCCTACTAATTGTTCTAATTTTAATCGTCGGCATTGTGCTGGGACTTATAACTGTTTTCATTTATAAAACAATATTAAATCCCGGCAAGTTGTCTACCGTAGATCTCTTACTGAAGCAGGGTAAAATTACGGCAGCTACAAAACTTGCAAAACAAATAATTTCCAAGGATTCCCGAAATGCAGAAGCTCACTTTCTTCTCGGATTGGCATATATTGCAGACAACAAGCCTCAGCTGGCCCTGGTGGAGATGAAAACGGTAAACAACATAGGAAACTTCGGAGGTTACTGTCCTGAAGCAAAGTTCAGATCTAAAATGGGGGAGCTCTATGAAACATTTGACCAGCCTGACGAAGCACTGAAAGAGTATCTGCTTCTTATACGGCAGCAGCCGGCGGAGGCAGAGCATTATCTGAAGGCAGGGAATCTTTTTGAGAAAAGAAACAAAGCTCCAAAAGCTGTTCAATACTACCGGAAGGCTATTCAGCTCAACCCCCGCCTGGGCCAAGCTCATTTTAAACTGGGGTACATCCTGTACCGGGGAAAAAAACACCTTGAAGCGAAGGAAGAGTTTGAAAAAACAATACAGTATGAACCGGGAAATTATGCCGCCCATTTCTATCTTGCCAAAATACTTAAAGAGGGACATGAGTATATTCCTGCTCTCCTCTCCTTCGAGAAGGCAACCAGAGACCCGGAATTAAAGGTTAAAGCTCTTGTAGAGAGAGGAGGCTGTTACCTTCAAATGAAGAGTTTTGACAAAGCCATTATAGAGCTGGAACGGGCGATCAAACTTGCAACAAACCCCGCTTCTCCGGAGGCTCTTTATGCACGGTACTTTCTTGCTATCTGCCATGAACAGGAACGTAATATAGAGAAAGCTATTGAACAATGGGAGATAATATACAGCAAAAAACCCGGGTTCAGGGATGTAGCAGAAAAACTCAGCCAGTACCAGGAACTGAGAACTGATGACCGTGTCAAGGATTACCTTACTGCCTCGGAGGACGACTTTCAGGAGATCTGTAAAGCAATTACGCAATCCCAGAAACTCTCCGCCACAGATGTAAGCTCCATTAAAAATGGATGCCAGATCATTGCTGTGGAGAATAGTTCCAAATGGAGAGGAACCAGAAAGATGCCTAAACTTATGTGGTTCTTACGGATTCCGGAGATTATAAACGAATCAACCGTTCGCTCTCTTCATGAAAAAATGAAAGCTTTGAGCATTACAAGAGGTTATCTTATAGTCAGCTCAACCTTCTCCAGGAAAGCAATTGAGTATGCCGAAAGCAGACCGATTGATCTAATCAACAAAGACAAGCTTCAGGAGATACTTAAGACAACCGACTTTCCCGACTTTTCTAAACTTCATCCCAAAAAAGGAAGTAAAACCTGAAGATCCTCTGCATTGCTGATCATATAGATCCTTTGGTTTACTCTACAGGGATAAAAGACAGGTTTAGAGATATAGACTTTATAATAAGTGCCGGGGATCTCGATTTAAACTACTATGGATATATTGTCAGTTCTTTAAATAAAAGTCTCTTCTTTGTATTCGGGAATCATAACCTGAAGGAGATATCCCGTTTCCGAAGAGAGTATTCCTTAGATTCCGAAGGGAACGTTCCATTTGGCATGTTGCGGCGGACCTACGGATCGACCTATATCGGAGACCGCGTAATAAAGAAAAACGGCCTTCTTATTGCCGGTCTCGGGGGAAGTTATTCCTACAACAAAGGGAAAAATCAATATTCCGAATTCCAGATGGCACTGAAGATTCTCCATTTGCTTCCCCCCCTGGTAATAAACAGAGTCTTCAGGAAAAGATGGCTGGATATACTGGTTACCCATGCACCGGTAAGAGGGATAAACGATAGAGAAGACCTGTGCCACAGAGGGTTCAAAGTATTCAGACTTTTCCTTAAGATTTTTAAACCGATGTACCATCTTCATGGGCATGTGCACCTGTACGATTTGAATGCAAAACGGGAAATACGGTTCTGTCAAACAACGATCATAAACGTTTACGAAAGCTATATTCTGGAGGTGAATCTGGAAGATGTCAAACAACACCTATATAAATCAAAAGGCAAGTGATGATTTTAACAAAGCCAAGTCCAGAGCTACACTGTACAGTATTCTCAATGCATTAACCCCTGAAAGGCAGAGACTTCTTTCTCTGGAGGATGTCAAGAAAATACTAAAGCCGAAAACCGAAACATATCTGGGCATGAAAACTGTTCCCGTAAAATTGGTTGTAGGAAGTGAAGGTAGATACAAGGATTTTACGAAAGCATTCCTCCCAAAAAAAGAGTTCAGCAGATCCAGGTGGGAAAACATTGACAAAGCCCACCTTCAGTCAATAATACTTCCTCCGATAAAATTGTACGAAATTGGGGGAGCCTACTTTGTTCGTGACGGGAACCACCGGGTTTCGGTAGCAAAAGCCCAGGGTGTTATGGATATAGATGCCGAGGTAATCCGCCTGGATACCGAAATAGATATCAAACCCGGAGTCTCCACAGAAGAATTGAAGAAGAAGGTTATTGAATACGAAAAAAACAGGATTTTTAAAGAGACTGACCTGGGGAAAGTAATCAGTCCTGACACTCTATCATTTACGGCAACTGGCCGTTTTGTAGAATTGCTCAGGCATATTCAAGGACATAAGTATTTCATAAATGAAGATAAAGATGAAGAAATCCCCTTTCTCGATGCCGCCAAATCCTGGTATGAACATCTTTACCTTCCCATAGTAAGAATCGTCAGAGAAGAGAATATACTGTCCCGATTTCCCGGAAGAACAGAGGGAGATTTGTATTTGTGGATTGTAAAACATTGGGACCAGCTAAAAAAACACTATGGGGATAACTTTTCCCTCCGCAGTGCTGTTTTGGATTATTCTGCCAGATTCGGTACAGAAAAAAAGTCTTTCTTCAAACGTCTTTTTGATTTTCTACGGAACAGGAACCGTTAACTGATATCCGCAGCTTTCAGTTGAGTCAAAACTGTACAGGGTTATAGAGGTTAAGGAACCTTTTATGTCCTTTGTAACAAGATCCATTGCCGTTGTTCCGGGTGTTATTGTAATTATCTTTAAGATTGCTCCTTCGGTATTCTTGAGATAGAGATAGTTCTCCCGGTATGATGAGGTAACAGCAACCTCTGTACTGCTCACAGCCAGAGAAGGGAGGCTTTTTCTGTTAGTACAGGCAGGGATATAGATCTCTTTGGTATTTCTATCGCCCCCTTTGTCGACTGCAATAATCCGGTATTTCCCTTCAGGAGGCGGCATTCCGTCCGCTGATTTCAAACCATTGGAACCTATCCACAACCGGGTATCAATACTCTTCCTGTTCCATTCCTGCTCGGTAAGCTTCCAGAATATTTCATCCGTATCACTTATCAAGTATAATGACTCAATATCCCCCTCCCCGTCCTCGTCATAAACATTAACAAAAAGGGAGAGCTTATCAAAAACTGCCGTATTCCCCTCTACCCTGTAGATTTTCTGCCAGTTCACTCCCTGAATTTCCGGGGGAGCACCCGAGCACGACTGAAAAATGATGATGAAAGCCGTAAAAAGTAAGTATCCTGCTATTTTCTGCATCTCTGCTGCCTGCGGGGTTTTCTAAACCTCTTTTTTTATTTGATTCTCAAAACTTATTACCGGATTTGCGTAGGATTCCAGAACGATGGTTTTCACATCCTCCGGAAGTTTTTTATACCGTTTTAAAAATTTAATCGCTTCTGCTTTATCATACCGGTTACTGTATTTCCCTGTCCGGGAGATAGTATCGTAAGCTATGTAGTTTGATCTCCACAACCTGTAGCCAGTCTGGATCTTGTTGTCTATGGCATCTGCAACTTCCTGAACCGTTTTGAAATCGCCTTCCAGAGGCTTTGCAAACGAAAAATGGACATTCCCTTTATACCCTTTCATACCGGCGGTCATATGCACCAGATCCTCAAATTTTCTTTTTATATGGTTCCCGTACACCCTTTTCCGGTACAAAGCCCATCCCTTTACCTTGTCGGTAGGATCAAACTCATAGGAAATAGAAACAGGAACAATTTTTACATATTTAATAAACTCGGTAAGTGACATCTCTTTTCTTTTGGCAAGATACAGCATTTTGATAACAGCAGGATTGGTAGTATCAATACCATCCTTCGCCCTTCCCTCTCTCTGGGCCACCCAGATCGGCATATTGTTCTCAACAAGATCGTTAATATACTCTGAAAGTTTCAAAGATTCCTTGACCTGATCCCGCATGGAAAGATCCCGTTTAACGATGAAACCGTTACTGATTCTTATCAGATCGGCAATTACATCGTTCATCATCAAGTTACTCCCAAAGGCTATATGCGGGATCCTAAATCCGTTTTTATGCAGCACGTGAATCATAAGTGCAGGATCAAGAACTATATCCCGGTGATTTGATACAAAGATATAACTCTCTTCCGGATCAAGGTAGTCCAGGCCTGTATAAGAAATACTCCTGGTTGTGTTTTTTATAAGATACTTTACCGCTATTCCAAGGGCAATCTTTGTTTTGAATTCCTCGGTCGTTTTAATTCCAATAAAATGAAACTTGATTAATAGATTTATCAAGAAATCTGCAGCAGGTTTTAGAGAATTCGGAATCCGCGGAAAGAAAACGGACCGTATACCTGAAGCAAGCCATCTATTCCTGGCAATCTTCTTCAGTACTGGTTTAAGTTCTGCATCTGAATACGGACGGATATCATCGAAGTCTATCATGAGATCCCGACGAGAGCCTTTACATATTGTGATCTTTCGTAACTTTCAGGATGTTCGCTGCTGCTTTGGGACAGTTTACCCCTAAAGTCATCGATACTGCCGAAACCTTTCCCGTCCATCCACTCCGAGAGATAATTCCTGATTTCAGAGATGGTATCAAGCCCTTCATTCATCAGAACTGAACATAACTGTACACTTTTAGCACCGGCAAGAAGCTGTTTTACCACTGCATCACCGTTATGTATTCCTGTTGCTGCTGAAATATCCGCATCAATTTCCCCTGATATAAGGGCGACCCACTGCAGGGAAAGGGCCATCTCCACAGGGTTGCTCAGGATTGGTGAAGGTTTTAATTTCATTGTTTTCGTATCAATATCTATCTTGTAGAATCTGTTAAAAAGAACCATCCCATCAGCTCCATTTTGACTAAGCTGCTTGATAAATCTGCCCATGGCTGAAAAGTGGTAACCAATTTTCATTGCTACAGGAATCTTTACATGTTTTTTCACTTCCTTAAGTATATCAAAATATGCTTTCTCAATTGTTTCTGCGTCAGTATCAGGGTTGGAAGGAAGAATAAACACATTCAATTCCAGAGCATCCGCCCCTACGTTCTCGAATCTTTCTGCATACTCTATCCAGTTTCCTGAAGAAACACAGTTTATACTTGGGATAACGGGTAGTGACACACTCTTTTTAGCTTTCTCCACCAGAGTCAGATACTCATTAAGATAATAATCTTTACCCGAAGACGCAAACATATCGTAAGCATCGGTATATGCATTGTAGTCCAGAGTGCCAATCATTCTTTCAGTGTCAAAAGTAATCTGTTCTTCAAACAGAGATTTAAGAATTACCGCACCGGCACCGGCATCTTCACATCTTTTAACCCCGTCAACACTGGATGTAAGACTTGAACTTGCCACAATAATCGGATTTTTAAGTGTTAAACCCATATATGTTGTTGAAAGATCTGCCATACTCACTCCTCATTAAAATAAAATACTTTTTTGTTATACCATAAAATTAAAAAAAAGTGCAGATATAAACCAAAAAAGCCGGAGTTTTTTTAACTCCGGCTTTTTACTTTGCATCATTTTATTCACTGATCCATCTTAAAACAGGCTGCTTTGCCGCCTGAACTTCATCGATCCGCTTAACCGGAGTAAAAACCGGTGCAGATTTGAGTTCTTCAGGATTTTCCGCAGCCTTCTTGTATATTTCCAGCATAACATCCACGAAATGATCAAGGGTCTGCTTTGACTCTGTTTCTGTAGGCTCTATCATCATGGCTTCATGAACGATCAGCGGGAAGTAAATGGTCATGGGATGAATTCCCCTATCAAGCAGTGCCTTGGCAATATCCAGAGCAGTTACACCGAACTCCTCCTTCATTGTTTCTGCGGAAAGAACAAACTCATGCATACAGGTACTGTCATAGGCAAGGTGATAGGTGGTTTTGAGCCTTTCCT
>QNBL01000073.1 GCA_003641695.1 Spirochaetota bacterium | reverse complement strand
AGATACCTGAGGGGAGCACCTATACTCCCCCCGACGGCTATAAACAGGATCTCCTTCATTAGAAATCAATCAGCTCGACATCAAATATCAGATAACTGTCCGGAGGAATAACTCCGGGATATCCCCGTTTTCCGTAACCAAGCTCTGGCGGAATAACAAGAGTTCTTTTCTCCCCTTTTTTCATCTTTTGCAGTGCTTCGTTCCACCCCTCAATTACCTGTCCAACAGCAAACTGGGCGGGTTCTCCCCTTTTTACGGAGCTGTCGAAAACCTGTCCGTTCAAGAGTGATCCTGTGTAGTGCACAGTTACCTTCTGACCCATGGAAGGGCTGCCCTCTCCGCTGCCCTCTTCAGTTACAACGTATTTTAAGCCACTCTCTGTTTCTACAGCCCCGGGCCATCTCTTTTCTATCAGAGACGCTGTCTCCGTGGCTTCTTTTCTGGACTTTTCCATAGCAGCGGCAGACGCTTCTTTAACAAGCGCATCAAAGGAATCTTTGGTAACGGCAAATTTTTCAGCATCCTCACCCTTTCGAATTATGGAGATCTTATTGATCCTGTCCCCCTGCACTATGGCGTTGACAACATCCATTCCTTCAATAACCGAACCGAAAACAGTGTGTTTATCATCAAGCCACGGAGTTTCAACATGGGTTATAAAGAATTGGCTCCCGTTTGTTCCGGGGCCGCTGTTTGCCATTGACAGGACTCCGGGACCGTCATGACGCAAAGAACTATCAAACTCATCGGGGAAGCTGTAACCGGGACCGCCGGTTCCGGTACCAAGGGGGCACCCTCCCTGTATCATAAAGTTGTCAATAACCCGATGAAAGTTAAGGCCGTCATAAAATGGAGTGCCTTCATCCTCTCTGTTTAGGGTTCCTTCCGCAAGACCGACAAAGTTTGCAACCGTCATGGGTACTTTACCGTACTCCAGATTTACATATATATTGCCTTTCTCTGTAGCTATTTCGGTATAAAGGCCTTCTGCAATTTCTTCTCTATTCATGCTGTTCCTCCGCATATTTATCTTATCAGTCGGTGAGGGTATCATAGCCTGACAGAAATAACAAGCATTTACCCCGGCAGCAGAGCTATCATATTGACAAAAAAAGGCTCACGTACCATACTCCAGTCAATAATAAAGCAACGGTACCTCACTTTTTCAAACCACCCTCCGAATAGTAACTGCCGTAACAAAGGAAAGAATGTTAAATTTTAAAGAACTGGAAATAATTCCCGAGATAAGAGAAAGCCTGGAAGACCTGGGTTTTGAGAATCCCATGCCTGTTCAGGAACAGGCAATCCCTATACTCCTCAATGGAGACAAAGATTTCATTGGACTTGCACAAACCGGAACCGGAAAAACCGCCGCATTCGGTATACCAATCCTGCAGCATATTGACCTGCAGTCAAACAAAACCCAGGCCCTTGTATTAAGCCCGACACGGGAGCTCTGTATACAAATAGCACGGGATATAGAATCTTTTGCAAAACACATGAAGGGAGTTAAAGTACTTCCTGTTTACGGCGGATCAAGCATCGAAACCCAGATCCGCGGTCTGAAAAGGGGTGCTCACGTAGTTGTAGCCACTCCCGGAAGAATGCTGGACCTTATCCGGAGGAAGCAGACGAATTTCTCTTCGGTGAAAATTGCTGTACTTGATGAAGCGGATGAGATGCTCAATATGGGTTTCAGGGATGAGCTTGACGGGATACTGGCGGAAACTCCTGACACCAAAAGAACCTGGCTTTTCTCGGCGACAATGCCCCGGGAGATCAAAGACATCTCTTCCAGATACATGCACGATCCACAAGAGATTACCATAGGAACAAGAAATACAGCTTCCAAAAATATTACTCATATGTACTTTGTTGTTTCAAACAGCAGCCGGTATCAGATTCTAAAAAGGATTGTCGACTACTATCCGGGAGTGTATGGAATTGTATTCTGCAGAACAAGGAGATCGACCCAGGAGGTTGCTGACAACCTTATTCAGGACGGCTACAATGCAGATGCCCTTCATGGAGATCTCTCCCAGGCGCAGAGGGACTACGTCATGCAGAAATTCCGCAGGAAGAACCTGAACATTCTCGTAGCAACAGATGTTGCAGCACGGGGACTTGATGTAAATGATTTAACCCACGTAATCAACTATGAACTGCCCGATGAACCGGAGATATACATTCACCGAAGCGGAAGAACAGGAAGAGCCATGAAAAGCGGGATCTCCATATCCCTTGTCGGTCCCAAGCGGCGTCACGCCATAAGCAGATTTGAAAAGAAAGCCGGAACCAGATTCGAAAGGGGCAAAGTTCCTACAGGAAATGATGTCTGCGAGAAGCAGTTATTTGACCTGATAGACCGTGTTGAAAAAGCTGAAGTAAACGAAGAGCTCATCGAAAAATATCTTCCGGATATCTATAAGAAATTTGAAGGGCTGGAGCGGGATGAACTTATCAAGCATTTTGTCTCCCTTGAGTTCAACAGATTTCTTAACTACTACAAGGATGCCCGGGATCTGGAGATAAAGGATTCAGCTTCATTCTCCGCAGCAAAGGGAAAGGCGAAAGGGCGAGGCGGCTCTTTTGCTCCCACAAGAAAAGGCGACGCCCGGTTCTTTATCAACATCGGTAAAACAGATAAACTCACCGTTCCCAAACTGATTGGAATACTTAAAGAAGTTACACGGAACAGAAATATTCCTATAGGCAAGATAGATATCCTGAAAAACTTTTCTTTCTTTGAAGTAAAACAGGAACATACCGATCTTCTTCTAAGGTCATTTAAAAAAGCCTTTTACAAGGGACGGAAACTGAACGTTGAACTTTCCAAGAAACCCGGAACAAAACCGGCGAAAAAGGTGCGAACAGTAAAAGTAAGAAAAAGCTAAGCCAGCCGGAGAGGGGCTAAGCCCCTCCTAATCTTCTATTGCTTTTGATTTTATCCTTTCAAGAGCCCAGTGGGTAAACCTGCGGACCCGTTTGTCAGGATCGTTCTGAAGTTTTTCCAGGATCTCTTTCCCGGCATCGGTATTCAGCTTCTCCAAAGCACGGGTAACCTCAACCCTGACATCCTTCTCAGGATCCCTTGCCGCAAGTACAATTCCCCGGAAAGCAGCTTCAGTTCCCAAACGGGAAAGAAACCCTGCAGCACCCTTCCGGACCTTGGGATCGCGGTGCGACAGAAGACGAATCTGATGTTCTATGAAACCGCTTTCCTCCAGGATCTCGTTTATCTGGTCCTTGAGTGAAACTATATCCTCCTCCAGAAGCGAAGCTATTGTTTCTTCTCCGAATGAGCCCATCTTTTTCAAGGCGATCATGATATGCTGCCGTAAAGCCGGGGATGCATCCTTGATATTTTCTATTATTGCTTTCAGGTCCTTTTTACTTCTTTTCTCTGAGAGTGCAGAGACAGCCTCTTCCCTGAGCTCTTCATTTTCATCTATGACCTGTACCAGCAGATCAATTGACTTCACATGTCCGGAGGCAGACAGCCCTTTGATTGCAGCTTGCTTAACCTCCTGCACTTCATCAGGATTCTTTACAATGTCCATGAAAAGATCAAGTTTATCCGCAGAGGTATACGTTCCGACAGCAAGTGCAGAAGCAACCCTGACTCTCTCTACCGGATCCCTCAGCATCTCAACCGCTTGTCCAAGAACCTTCCCCTCCCCGTAATCCGCAAGGGCCCAGATACTCGCTATCCTGACATCAGGATCAGCGTCATGCAGAGCCTCCTTTATCGGTTTAAGAAACTCCTTTACTCCTGTCCCCGGAAGACTCGCAATTACTGCAGCCCTTACTTTTGCGTCTTCCTGATTCAGAACTCTTACTATCCTGCTGTTGAATATTTTTCCGTTGTACACTGAAAGCAGAGAGGAAAAGGTCCTCGCTTCATCTACAGGAAGAGTTGGAAGCTGTTCTATCAGGGGCTGGAGACAGTAAGGCAGTTTGAATCCGGCAAGGATCTTCAATGCGGATACCCTCACCTTGTGCGGGTACTTTCTTCCCTCTTCAAGAATCATGAACAAATCGGAGATAACCCTGTCAGCAGGAAGTTTTATAAACGCATTCTCCAGACTCTCCCTGCTTTTGAAATCCGGATCTGTTAAAGCATCGAAAAGATATGCGGCAACCCGGTGCTCCATTCTTTCCGGTATCCTTTCCAGAATGTAGGAAGCAAGGGATTCCTCATAACGTCTTTTTTTAAACTCCCGCATAAGTACATCTGCAGCATTTTCGTCCCCGCGGGTGGAAATACAGTCCACAACCGCTTTCCAAACCTCTCTGTCGGTATCTCCCATTCCCGATCTGAAAACATTTTCTGCAATTCTGCCGATATACTCCCTGCTCCCAGCTGTACTCAGGATAGACATGGATGCGAAGATGGATGCGGGAGAAGTAATATCCTCTGACAGAAACCCGTCTACCTTGACCTCTGAAGCTTTTTTAAGCAGGTCAATGTTCCGCTCCATAGTGCCGGTATCTCTAAAATCCACCTCCGCCAGCAGCTTCTTAAGAAACCCGTGTTTCTGCAAAAACAAAGCAGAGGGAAACCGGATCTCCAAATTATCCGATTTCAGGAATGTAAGAGCAGTGTCAACATCCTCTTCCCTTTCATGATCGAGAAAAGCAAGAGCATGTAAAAGCTGGACATCATCAAGATCCTGGTAGTTTATTTTATGGATATCGTTGAAATCTTTTTTAATCCGGTTGCAGGCGGCTCTTCTGACTTCTCCGCTGGGGTCATCAATCATCTTTTCAAAAAGAACAGGATACAGTTCTTCCGGAGTAAAGTGTTCCGACTCTTCAATAACCGTTTTCCTGATTAATGGATGGGAATCCCCAAAAGCTTCCTTTACAGCCCTGATAGAGCGTTCATCATTTTCCGTAAGAAGGATTTTGATAGCGAAATATCTCACCGGCCATTCCGGATCTCCGGCCATCTCCCGTATCTCGTCCAACCTTTCCGAGAAAAACTTCTTTGCTTCCAGACTGTCAAAGGACTCACCTGATCCCGAAAGAGGCAGTTTTCTCAAATTACCTGCTTCGAACCCAATGGAAGTAAAAAAATGATCCGCCAACCCGGGTTTCTCCATAACCCCAAGGAAACAGATAAACATCCCTTTCTCCGGGATAAACTCCAGTATTTTATTCATCAGTTTTACAGAAGGTTTGAGTTTGTAGCTCTCTAACCACAGGGTGTCTATACCTGTTAGAGAGATAATCTCTGCAGCATTCTTCCTGGCAAAGGATTCTATCCTGCTGCTGCGGCGGAGAAGAAAACGGTCCGAATACATATCTTTGGGGAAAATTCCTGAATCAACAGCCCCCTGGAGATCTTTCATTAATTGCCGGGTGTGCTTTTTTACAATCACAACAGCAATTACTCCAGCCACAGCCCCAACCAGAAACCCTGCCATGGCAGACAAAGCCCAAAGCGGAAACGAACTGACTACATTACGTATATCCATACCATTCTCCTTTTAACTTACCATTTTCATCACGTTAAATATATGAAGAGGTTTCTCCACCCCTTTTACTTTTACCGGCTTCAATTCTTTCAGCTTGAAGTGGTCACCGATAAGGTCCCTGGTTTTTTCGGTAATGATTACTTCCCCTGCGCCGGCAACACCCTCAAGCCGGGCTGCAATATTGACCGTATCACCGATAACCGAGTAATCCATCCTTCTCGAGCTTCCCAGATTTCCTGCAACAAGATACCCCGTGTGCATTCCGATTCCGACCTTGAGCCCCGAAGCAATCCCCTTAAAAAAACTTCTTTCCCTCGATTTGACAAGGTTCTGAATCTCTACTGCGCAGCTCACAGCTGAAACTGCATCCTTCTCTTCATTGACTATGGGTACCCCCCAGGCTGCCATGATACAGTCGCCGATAAACTTATCTATATAACCGTTGTATTTGATCACAATCTCCACCGCTTCGCTGAAATATTCATTAAGGATATCTACAATTACCTCGGGATCTTTTCCTTCACTGAAAGAAGTGTAACCGCGTATATCCGCAAAAAATATGGTGGCTGTTTTTCTGTCCCCGCCGAGAT
The DNA here is from genome assembly GCA_003641695.1 of Spirochaetota bacterium. Taxonomy (GTDB): domain Bacteria; phylum Spirochaetota; class Spirochaetia; order B11-G9; family B11-G9; genus B11-G9. The sequence goes on along the minus strand of QNBL01000073.1, from coordinate 3,727 downwards.
GCACGTCCTCGGCAGATTCCATAAGGCTTTTTAAGACCTCTCCCGACATATACCGGGAGAACATATCCTTGATAACTCTCCGTTCCTCGACAGCAACATCCATCTGCTCCTTTAATTCCCGTTCCCTGGACTGATCCGTAAACAGAAGTGTCAGCCCCTCATGCCGTCCCCGTTTTCCCTTAAGAGGGGATATGTTCAAAGAGAAATCCAGATCCCCCCCCTCCTTTTTGTAAATACCCTCAAGACCGAGTACTTCCCGGTAATCCTTTCCCGACTGCTTTATCTGGTTTAAAATGGATTTACCCATGGAGCCTTTTACAAAGGAATACAGACTCTTCCCGAGATGCGATTCTTCAAGACTGAGCCTTTCGGCTGCCGCTTTGTTAAAGTAATGGATATCCCCCTTTGCATCGGTGGTTACAAGCAGATTGGTCATTGAGGAAAAGATGCTCTCCTGATATCTCTGCAGGGCTTCTATCTCTCTGAGTTTGTCCTTGACTTCCTGAAAAAGTTCTATGTTGTTTATCATTCCGCCGGCCAGTCTTGTGAAGGAATCAAGGTAGCTCAGACGGTTTTTTCCGAAAAAGTTCTGCTTGAATGAGCCGAGAATAAGTAATCCTATCTTCCTCTTTGGCGTAAAGAGAGGCAGAACGATTGCACTGGCTGTTTTCTCATTCAGGAAAGCTTCCCTGAAAAAAGCGCTGTCCCTTCTGTTTACCACCAGGGTTTCTCTGCACTCCTCCATAAAAGTAACAAGCTCCCCCGACGCATCCAGACTGGAAGGGATAGTGCTCTTTCCCCGTTTATGAATCATGGTCAGATCTGGATAGACATAAAGAGCAGCACTGTCCGATCCGCTTACATCCTGAGCCTGCTCTACAAGAATGGCAATAAGCGAAGACCTGGAACGGTCTTCAAAGAGGAGAGAACTTGTACGTAATAGTTCGTTTACGGTTTGTATACCGGACATGCCTTACTCCTATATTGTTATTTTAAGACAAGGATAGTTAAATGTCTAATGAATCAAGTTGTAAAGTTGTAAAAACTGCTTGCAGATGTTATTCTTAAGAAAAATAATGATGGCGGTAATATGAAAAATATAAAAATACTTTCTGTGGGAGGCTCCATAGTTGCTCCCGATAATCCCGATGTTTCGTTTATAAAAGAGTTCAAAGAAGCAATTATCGGATACCTTCAGGAAGACCCCAGGCGCACTCTGGTTTTTATTATCGGCGGCGGCGGCCCGGCCAGGCAGTACCAAAAAGCCTACAGAGAAATTCTCCAAAATGTTTCAGATCCAATCGAACAGGACTGGATCGGAATAATGGCTACAAGGCTTAACGCCCAGCTGGTAAAGGGGGTATTCGGTGAATACTGCAGTCACGAAGTAGTTACCGATCCCACATCCGTAACATCCTTTGAAGGGAGTATTCTTGTTGCAGCCGGATGGAAACCGGGATTCTCCACAGACAACGATTCGGTCCTTTTGGCAGAAAACCTCGGGGCTGATACCGTTATTAATCTTTCAAACATAGCAAAGGTTTACTCTGCCGACCCCAAAAAAGACCCTGATGCCGTTCCGCTTGATTCCCTTACCTGGACAGAGATGAGAAAACTTGTAGGTGATACATGGATCCCGGGGAAAAACGTTCCCTTTGACCCGGTTGCAACAAAGAAAGCTGCAGAGCTCGGGCTTAAAGTTATTACCGCAGAGGGAAGGGATATCCCGAATCTTGAAAAGATTTTAAGGGATAACCCATTTTACGGAACAACAATAGGGCCGGAGTAGATCCGGCCCTGCTCAACGCTCTACTTACTCAGGTACCGCTTTGAAGTAATCCTTCACTTCCGCCAGTCCTATTACAAGTTCTTCACAGAACTCCTTTATAAGACCGGTTTCAAGCTCGTCTATCGTTCCGTCTGCCGCAGCAACCTTCCAGGCAATTGCCAGCATCCGGAGCTGATCATCCCTGGAAGCCATAGAGAAGGTTTTTTTTATGCTTTCCTTTGTTTCAGGCAGGGAATCAGGATACTCAACACCGGCGGCTTTGAGCTTTTCAAAGAGGGAAGTTATACTCTCCGCGGGAAAATACTCCCGCATAACAGCTGCTTCCGCATCCGAGGGGTCATCATCGCTGAATCCTACAAGAATACTTAACGCAGCTCCAGCTTCTTCCAGAGTCAGTTCCAAAACAGGACCGGAAAAAGAGGCAGCACGGTAGTCTTCATAACCGGTAACCTCATCGATCTCTTTGAGCCTTTCTTCTGCAAACACCTTGGCATCATAGAGGCTTACCTCAAGACCGGCGGCTGCCTTGCTGAGAATCTGCATTTCGTTCTGATCAACGTTTCCGTCCGCCCGGGCAAGGAGATACCCTACGGCTATGGTTCTGAGGCGGAAATCCACCGGTACACTCTTGAGAGTATCAATAACTACAGGAAAAAGGGTTTTCAGATCTGAAGGGTAACTGTACCCTGCTTCCTCCAGCTTTTTCTGAAAACTGTCAGCATCCGCAGATCTGTAATATTTTCTCATAATCACCCCTTCTTCTTCAGAAGGGTTATCGTCGCTGAACGCAACGAGAGTAGAGAGTGCAATTCCCGCTTCAACGGGGGTTAAATCCAATTTTTTCATACATGCTCTCCTATATATGACCATTGTGAATCAGATAATAGATCAAATACCCAATTCCGGCAGCAGCCAGAATTCCCAGAACAAGAAGCACGATCTTTATTATGCTGAAGGGACGTTCCCCCTCTATCTCTCCGTGCTGCCGTTAATCAGTACCTGAAAGTACTTGTCCTTGAATTTATATACAACAACCCATATGGGAAGCAGAATATATTTAAACTTTATATCCGAATACTCGGTATCAACCCTCTTTATCTCCTGCTCGTCTCCCCCGATATCATGCCTGATATCGGACCTGATCTCTTCATTCATTATCTCTTTGGCAAAAGAAAATCCTTCTTCAAGATCGATTGAGTAGGACTCTGCCTTAAAGCCCTTGAGATATTTCTCACTGAAACTCACCATCTCTTTAAGATTCCATTCATCCAGCTTACCGGTAAGCTTTTTCTTTAAGGTGTGACTTGCAGCAACCAGCACATCATCAAAAAATCTGCTCACTTTACCGGAAACAGAAGTCCATCTCGTTTCAGTAACCGTATCGGTATATTTCTTTCCTTCGCTGTCCGTTTTCTCTACCGTTCTTGTATAGTGCACACCCCTTTTCCCTGAATACTTTGAACGGGTATCCGCATCAAAGGTCCAGTGGGGATAATAAATTCCTTTTAAGGGCTCTGCCATCCGTGCCTGTTTTTTAAGATCATTCGGAGCAAACTTCCGTTTTTGAATCCACTCACGGAAGGTCTTTTTTGCCTCATCTTTGGTAATTTTGAAGGGAAGCAGATACTGGGGTTTCATTACCTTATGACTTTTACCGCCTGCAACAATACTTGTACCGCAAAAATCACACCCGGCCGTTGTTGCGTTGGCTTCCAGAGTAACCTCCGCTCCGCAGGCGGGACATTTTTCTATCTGAACTTCGACGGTATCCTCAGCATTTCTGAATTTTGCAAGAGCCTCTTTAAAGTCAAGTTCCTCATGTACTTCCGGTATTGTATCAGGATTTTCGTTTTCCGTACCGCAGTAGGGACATTTGAGACTCTGGGTTTCCGGATTAAAGATAAGATCCCCCCCGCAGTTTTTGCATGTAAACTTGTT